>JANLOW010000238.1:0-17115 GCA_031366785.1 Bacteroidota bacterium
AGAATAATATTCTTTAAGAAATTCTTCCGTTGTAATTGTTTGAAATGAGTGATCAGTAAAATATTTTTTCAAAAATGAATCAAATTTTTTACGACCCACTGTCTGCTCAATGAGTAAAAGGAGAAAATGTCCTTTTTCATATGCAATATCATTCATTCCATCATCGGGATCACGACCGGCAAGATTTAATTTCAAGTGTGTGTCAGCGTTTGTATCGCCGAGTTCTGCTATAGTCTCTTTTAAATCTTCTAGTCCCAATAATGCTTGCATGTCTGCAAAATCTTTTCCGTACAATGCTTCCATGATTCGGTTTTCAAAATAAACCGTAAAACCTTCATTCATCCAGAAGTCATTCCACGTTGCATTCGTTACTAAGTTACCGCTCCAGGAATGAGCAAGTTCATGAGCAATTAAAGAAGTCAGCGAACGGTCACCTGCAAGAATGGTAGGTGTCGCAAAGGTAATTCTTGGATTTTCCATACCACCGAAAGGAAAGCTTGGAGGAAGAACTATTACATCGTATTGCCCCCATGCATATGGGCCATAAAGTTTTTCGGCAGCATCAATCATTTTTGGAAGATCGGCAAATTCATTTGTCGCTTTGTCGATTGTTACATTCTCTGCATAGACACCGGAGCGCTTATCCAATGGTTTGAAAACAAAATCGCCGACAGCTAAAGCCATTAAGTAAGCAGGCACCGGTTGTGGCATTATAAAATGATAAGTCCCCGTTGCATTTTTCTCCTTAGGATTTTCAGCGCTCATTACAGCAAGAAGATTTGGCGGAATGTGAACAACAGCATCGTAAGTAAATCTTATTCCGGGGCTATCTTGTAAAGGAATCCAGGTACGGGCAAGTATGGCTTCTGATTGGGTAAAAAGAAAAGGACTTTTTCCACCCGCAGTCTGGGCAGGATTGAGCCATTGTAATGCGGCAGCGCCGGGAGTTGTAGAATAAAATATTGTTACTGTTTTTGTTTTTTCAGTAATAGGAATTCTCAATGCATTTCCAAGATAGGGTGTTGAATCTATCAATTGAAAAACAACTGCTGCATTATCTGCCATTACTTTTTCAATTAAAAGATCCCGCGTATCGAGAATAATTTCTTTCGCATCGTGAGAAGCTTTTATACTTAGTTTAGCATTTCCACGGAGAATTTTCTTGTCGAAATTAACAGTCAGGTCCAATGATAAATGAGAAACAGAAGCTTCTTCCGGCTGAGCAAAAGAATGTGGATCGGATTGTTTAATGAGCGAAGGAGTATTAGTTTCCTGCATTTGTTTGTTTTTTGAGGTGCATGAAAGGAGGCAAAGGAGGAGCACCAGGTGTTTGAAATTAGAATCAAGTATCAAGTATCAGGTATCAGGATTGGTGAAGGAATAAAATTTATTTATTGGCTGAAATTACTGAATACCATTGGGATTGCAAATAGATAAAATAAGAAAGTTCTGTTATAATACAAAAACAGCCGTTTTAATTCATTCGTATTCTTATAATTTGCGCAATAAAAGGGCGGGGAAGAAACACTTCACCGCCCTTTGAAAATAGAAAAACAAACGCTAAATAAATATTAATGCGAGATAATAAGTTTTCCAGTGATGATTTTATTATTATCATCAGTAATCTGAATTGTATAAATCCCTTCCGCAAATTTTTCAGTTTGTAGAATATAGGATTTTGTCGCTGTTGAGACGTTTAATATTTCTTTCCCCAAAATATTGCTGATTGAAATGGTTCTTTGACGATTGTCATCAAAGAAAAGATTGCATTTTTGATTGGCAGGATTTGGGTAGATATTTACCGATGAAGAGAAATTATTGAGTGTTTTAACAGATAGAAACTGGTCAACGGTATTTAATGTTGTGTTGGTGATTATTGGAGGATTAAAATCAAAATAAATGCCGGCGGTGTTTGAAATCTGTGCAAGCTGTGCAACATTGTTTAATTGGCGGACAGTATATGAAACATATCCATGACTTGCAGGTTCGCTCGAATTACTATCGGCAAGATTGATGTTGTTGTATGTAAACCTCATTACATTTCCGCTAAGCAATGAATACACAACATCATGACTTGTTCCAACAACTTTCACCGAAGAGGGATCGAGGTTTGAGTTCAGAGAATCGAGAATATAAATATTTATTGCTTCGGCATTACCTGTGTTTTGAAAACGGATGGTATAAGTCAGGTCTGTATTTGGTCTGATGTAACCTTCTATTCCTAAACCGGCAGGAGAAACAGCTTTATCGTTTGGATCATAAGAATTTCTGATAGCAAAGCAAAATGTTCCGGTATTATTTTCAGGATGAGCATCACCGGCAGTTGGGGTAATATTCATTTGAATGCAAACACTGTCACCAATGTGTGAATTTTGTGATACTAAAACCGGAATACAAAAAGACCAATGATAACCCGGCCCGCTGATAGGATAAGTTACAGTGTTGCCATTAATAGTGTAACCTGAGCCTGATGAATCCGGAAGAGGAGTTGTATTCGCCGGAAGTATAATTTCAATTTGTCCGGATGGGGAATTGCAATTTTGATTAAACGCATAGACACAAACACTGGCAGTGAAACCCGGACGAAAACCCCAACCGTGTACGGAACCTTGTAAATCGAAATCGGGAGGACAAGCAACGCCAAAATCATTTCCTGTAGAAGGAACATTGCTTATTGTTAGAATCCCTGATGGCGGACAAGTAGGAACAAAATGTGCATCAATACCACCGGAAGAATTAACACGTACTTCATAAGTATTACCGGAAGGAACATTAAAGGAATACAGACCATTTATATCAGTGCTGGCCCAACCGGCAAATTGATTTCCATTATATATTCCAAGAGAAATGTTGGGTAATTCTTCACCTGAATCAAACGTGCAATTATTATTCAGATCGTTATAAACAGTTCCGGAGATTGATCCGCAGGAAGAGGAAACGATTATTGATTGAGACGTGATTGTATCCGCATTTAAATCCGGACCGGTTACGATAAACTGAGGCGTGTAGGTACCTGCACTTAAGTATTCATGATTAATTGTTCCCTGAAGCGGAGGATTTGGAAATAATGGATGATAAAAGACACTATCAACACCATCACCAAAATTTATTTCGATTTTAATTGAGTCAGTAGTAGAGTAGCCGATAGCATAGGCAAAAAAGAAAAAGTGAACCGAATGAGGTGATGTACAATTATAAAGAGACATTGAATCCAGACTAAAATTGGTTTCAATTCGTGTTGGATGTATTAATACTAAAATACTATCACAGAAAGTATCCGTACAGCCGGTACTGTCAGTAATTGTCAAACATACATTCTGGCCAACATTAAAAGGAAACACATGAATCGGATTCCGGGATGTATCAATCGATATACCGGCACCAAAATCCCAATGATATGTTACATGTCCGGAGGTTCCGTTGGAGGAATCTGAAAAATAAACTATGGAGTCTCCCGGTGAAACATAATAGTTAAATAAAGCATTGCATTGAGCATATGAATTTCCGCGTGCCAGGGAAAGCAGGCAGAATAGAGCGAGTAATAGTTTTTTCATAGGAAGATGGGTTTAATGGTTTTGGATTATTAAAATATTTTGATGATTGATTTCTTTAACAAATGTAATACAGATCAATGAATCAGAAAATTAAAATTGTGTATTTCTTACTTATTCAAAGTGATAATATATTAATAAAAACAAGTTGATTATCCAGTAGTAAGCTAGATGAATATTTATATAATTCTGCTGAATTCAAAAAAAACGTAGTGATACTTTATAAAAAGGTTATAGAATGATTAATAGGTAATTGAGACAGATAAATTTCAAAAAGGGGTTTCTTATATTCTTTATTCAACTATAAATTTCCTGACACAACTTTTATCATTCGCTTGGAGATGTAAAAAATATATACCGGGTTTAAATGAGGTTAGATTAATTCTGTAATAAAGCGGAGAAAATGTTTTAGTTTTTAAAATTTCTTTTCCGAGGATATCGGTAATGAAAAATGTTTTTAATACGGATTCTGTTATCATGGTTGAAACAAAAATTTCCAAATGAGCTGGATTTGGATAAAGATTTACAGACAGTTCTTCGTTTTTTAGGTCGTCAATATCAACTAAATGAGTACATGGAAAACTATCGGTCTCGAAGAAATGTTTTATCCTCATGACCTGGTCGCGATTGACAGCCAATGAAGTATTCGGGCCATTTGGATAATTTGGCTCACGGGTAAATACATAGGCATAATCAAGCGATCGTTTACTATGTGCAGGTAAATTAAACGGCCCGGAAGAAACAAATATTCTTCGATCACTTGGTTCATTTGAAATACAACCTGTACATGGATGACTCTCCGACCACCCACTTGTCGTATCGTAAGGAGGACCGCTAAACATGTAATTGGTATAGTTTGTAGAGGAGCGATCATATCCACTACCTCCATAAACCATATGTGAGTTATCTAGCCATCGTCCTTGCATTCTATAATAGTATTTTAACGCAGAAGTGGGATTACCAATGGCTGTAGGATCACTGTTCCAATAAATAAAATAATTCATCATGCAATTTTCACCGGGTTCATCAATTGTTCCATTATGATTGTTATCTATTGTATCATTTGGGGAAGCTTCAGGGCCCTTCAGAAAAGCAAGGTTTATCATGGGAGGATGCAGACCATAACCACTATCATAATAATATCTATCATCATCATCATCGCCATTGTAGGCAAAAGCTACGTCAATTATAGTATCGCAACCTACAAAGTCATCAAGATAATTTCCAAGATCGACATCATTGTAAATTCCTAAATAAACATCATGATAGGCAGTGTCGCTGCGATTGAAAATATCATAATGATAAAAAGTTGTATAGTTAATTACACTATCGCCGTTTATTAATAACGGACAATTATAAGCGTATGCAGAACCATGAATTTCTATACCAAGATTATAGGGTGATTCTGTTTCTCTATGAGATGAAAAATTATCATTGAATACCCACCAGAACATTTGGTCGCCTTTTATTTTTGGGTAGTCGCCATCGAAGGGTCTATAAATTCCATCGTGATTATTATCAACGAATGGGGCAAGAGATCGCGAAATATTTCCAGTTCCATGTGCGGGCCAGTTTTGAATAATATCCGGTATTAAATAAGTACCATTTGCAACAGAGCCGTTCCGATAATTATAAATAAAATCATTCACAGTATTGCGATCTATTTTCCAAAGTTTATCATATTGCCGATAGACGGAGGAATCGATGGAGGCATTGATGGTATCTAATGGCCCCGGCCAGAAATCGGATCCACTTTGGCGATAGGTTTGTGCGGCAATATGAATATTATCAAGGGGATCTCTTCCTCCAAGCCAAAGACCCTCAGCAAAAATTGGAGTTTTCCCAGAACCTTTTGGTGTTTCATACAATGCATTACCAAGAAGATCCCAGAACATACTACCATTGTTCCAAATACGTGCACGTACCTGGTTGATATCAAGGTAAGGGCAACTATCAGGATGTTGTAATTGATTAATTCCGGAAAAATTTGTTTTGTAAATCATGGTTCTAAAGGAGTTAACATCTGTTGTCGAAATTATTTCACCCATGTTATTAAAATCATATAATTGAGGTCTATAGTCAACAATATTTAATGCCTTCTTAAATGAATCATCCAATTCATAATATGTTCTAACCATATTCAATAATGAATCATATTCAGCTATGTAAAATGATGATGAAAAACGCGCATCAATAATAGCATAGCTTTTATTATTAATTGTTCCTCCAAGAAAATAATCAGGTTTATTTGTTAGATAATCCTGGAAGAAACATGGATCAGACGGGAAACTCAAAGGAATTAAAACAGTATCATAAATTTGATTTCCTCCGGTAAATAGATGCCCTGATCTATCGAAATTAATGCGACGTTCTCCAAACCAGTTAGGTCCAATGAATTTCCAACTATTATTTTTAAACAAAAATATTCCGTCGTATAATGCCGTATATAACCCATAATTATTCTCATTAAAACATAATACATTATTGGAAGTTAAAGAAGAATTGGATGTATTATAAATATTCCAATTAGATCCATCAAATGAAACGGCTCCACTATCAGTAGCAATCCACAAAAGGGTATCAGATTTAAAAAGATAATTTATTTTATTTGATGGCAATGGAGAATTAGAAATGGTATAGGTAACGAAGTTTATACCGTCTATTTTTACGAGTCCGCTGTCGGTTCCAATCCATTTTATCGAACCATCAAAAGCAAAAGCTGTTACGTTTTTTGATGGCAAGCCATTCGTATCTGTATACATTCTCCAGGATGATCCATCATATTCGGCAGCACCAATTTTATAAAAGCCAATCCAGACATGATTATCTGTGGAGACGCGTAAGATATTTTTAAAGCCCATTTGCTGTCGTGTAAATCCAGGAGGAACAGGAATGGTATCCACCTGAGCCGAAATTTTCAAGCTGAATAAAATTAATATTACAACAAGAAGTTTCTTCATGAAAAAAATGCATTAAAAACTAAAGATAAAAATATTACAGGAAGAATTTAGGAAGCAGAAAAATAAAACATGGCAATTATTAAAAAAAAGTAAAATCTTGTTAAAGTTCTACTTTCAAATTAATCCTTTCTTCCCGAAAGCTTCCCGATAGTTGTCGCATATGCGTCAAGCTAATTTTATAATTTAGTTGCTGCTTCACAAAATTATTAGGCTAAAGCCATAGCTGCTGGCACTTTTGAGACCAGACCCGAAGGTCGGGGCAATTCATTTCATTCCAAAAATATTTTATTTACCCTGACCTTCAGGTCGGGGTTTAAAGAATGCAGCCTATCCCGGCTTTAGCCAAAATCAACCTTTGTTAGCCTGACGCATATGCGATAGTTGCCGGGAGAAATCAAATTAACTTTCATCACTCAACCCCGCACGCAAATACTCGCGATTCAATCGGGCAATATGAGAAATCGAAATCTCTTTAGGGCACTCAGCTTCGCAAGCTCCGGTATTTGTACAATTACCAAAACCTGCTTCGTCGTGTGTCATTACCATTTTCATTACACGGTTTTTGCGTTCCGGTTCACCTTGTGGTAATAAAGCGAATTGGGAAACTTTAGCAGAAAGAAATAACATGGCTGATGCATTCTTACAAGCTGCCACGCAAGCACCGCAACCGATACATGCAGCAGCATCAAAAGCTTCATCCGATTTTACTTTTTCAATGGGAATGCTGTTTGCATCAGGAGCATTGCCGGTGTTAACGGAAATGTATCCGCCCGCTTGCATGATGAGTTCGAAAGCACTGCGATTGACTACAAGATCTTTAATAATAGGAAATGCAGTAGCTCTCCAAGGTTCAATCGTAACAGTTTCGCCATTCTGAAAATGACGCATGTGCAGCTGACAGGTTGTTGTCCCTTTTAAAGGGCCATGTGCACGACCGTTGATAAACATACTGCACATTCCGCAAATTCCTTCCCGGCAATCATGGTCGAAAGCAACTGGTTCTTTTCCTTCTTTGATCAGTCGTTCATTGAGAACATCAAGCATTTCCAGGAATGACATATGTGTACTTACATTTGGCATATCATACACTTCGAATCGCCCATTCGCTCCTGCATTCTTTTGACGCCAGATTTTTAATTTAAGGTTGATGGTTTCGGACATTATTTCAATTCGTTAATTCGTTAATCACTGATGTCCGGGGAAAAATTGTTAATTCCTCTAAACATCTTATCAATTCATTATTACATAATATTTCACCCCTAAAGGGGTTTGCTTTATGAATTATTTTTAATCTACCAATATTTCGACCCTATCGGGACTAAGGAATTCTACATACTCCGTTAGGAGCGAAATATTGGTAAAATAAAAGCCACACCTTGATCAAAGTCCCGTAGGGACGATATGTTTTTTTTACCGGACAATAATCATTCGTTAATTAGCTAATGATTCGAAGAATCAGATAGATCATTAATCGAATATAATCTCATATTTAAAATTTTTGTTTGTTGATTCTTTTTTTAATTAACAAAATAACTAATCAACGAATTATTTATAAGATCGTTGTGTTGGATGTAGTACATCAAACTCCAGAGGTTCTTTGTTTAACTGTGCAGGATTTCCTTCTCCTGTATATTCCCACGCAGCAACAAAACTGAAATTTTCATCATCACGTTTTGCTTCTCCATCTTCTGTCTGTGACTCTTCTCTGAAATGTCCTCCACATGATTCCCGTCGCATCAATGCATCGGTGATCATTAACTCGCCCAGCTCAATAAAATCAGCAACTCTTCCAGCTTTATCAAGTTCCGAATTGAATTCATTAATATCTCCCGGAATTTTTACATCACTCCAAAATTCTTTTTTAAGATCACTTATTAATTGCAATGCTTTGGTAAGTCCTTTTTCATTTCTCGCCATTCCACAATAATCCCAAATTATAAGTCCAAGTTTTTTATGGAATTCTTCTACTGTTTGTTTACCGTTGATGTTTTTTAATTTATGCATTCTGTCAGTTACAGATTTTTCAGCATTTTCAAAAGCAACATGAGAAGTAGGAATTGCAGGAACTCTGATTTCATCTGCCAGATATTCACCAATTGTATATGGGATTACAAAATAACCATCTGCCAGTCCCTGCATTAATGCAGAAGCGCCTAATCGATTTGCACCATGATCACTGAAATTGCATTCACCTAATGCATACAGTCCCGGTATAGTGGTCATCAGATTATAATCAACCCAAAGTCCGCCCATTGTATAATGAACAGCAGGATAAATTCTCATTGGTGTTTTGTAAGGATCGTCGCCGGTAATCTTCTCGTACATTTCAAAAAGATTTCCATAACGTTCCGTAATTACATGCCGGCCTAATCTGTTTATTGAATCACGGAAGTCGAGATAAACGGCTAAGCCGCTCGGACCAACACCTTGTCCGTCATCACATGCTTGCTTAGCTGCCCTTGAGGCAACATCGCGGGGTACAAGATTTCCGAATGCCGGATATCTTCTTTCTAAATAATAGTCGCGTTCCTCATCCGGTATTTCTTCAGGTTTGCGTTTGTCTGCTTTTGCTTTTGGCACCCATACACGTCCATCGTTACGAAGACTTTCACTCATCAATGTTAACTTCGATTGATAGTCGCCCGAAACAGGAATACAAGTTGGATGAATTTGAGTGAAACATGGGTTTCCAAAAAATGCTCCCTGCTTATATGCTTTCCAGATTGCAGTAACATTGCAACCCATTGCATTTGTAGATAGATAAAAAACATTTCCATAGCCGCCGGTTGCAAGAATGACTGCATGGCCAAAATGACGTTCAAGTTGTCCTGTGATAATGTCACGCGCAATTATTCCCCGTGCTTTACCGTCGATCTTAACAAGCTCAACCATTTCGTGGCGGGTGTACATTTTCAGATTACCTTTTGCAATTTGTCTCGACATAGCACTGTAAGCACCCAGTAATAATTGTTGTCCGGTTTGACCACGAGCATAAAATGTCCGTGACACCTGCACTCCTCCAAAAGATCTGTTATCTAAAAGCCCTCCATATTCACGTGCAAAAGGTACACCCTGCGCTACACACTGATCAATAATAGCTGTACTAATCTCTGCCAGTCGGTAAACATTTGCTTCACGAGCGCGATAATCTCCGCCTTTCACAGTATCATAAAAAAGTCTGTATACACTATCGCCATCATTCGAGTAATTTTTGGCGGCATTAATGCCACCTTGAGCAGCAATACTATGTGCTCTTCTGGGGCTATCCTGAAAACAAAAACATTTAACCGAGTACCCTAACTCTGCAAGACTAGCTGCTGCAGCGCCACCGGCGAGACCGGAACCAACAACAAGAATTTCAATTTTTCTCTTGTTAGCCGGATTAACAAGTTTTACACTTGACTTATACTTGCTCCATTTACTCTCAAGTTCACCTTCAGGAATATTGGAATTTAATTTATTCATATTTATTTTTTCTCGCTGTGAAAGTTCGGCGTGTATTAATAGTTGAGGATATTGGAAGCAATGCCAAAGAGATCGAAGTAAAAGATAATTGGGAAAGAAGCAAAACCTGCCATTAGAACAAGAGCGATAATAGATCCGGCAGATTTTATTGGTTTTCTGTATTTATGATTATTTATGCCAATTGTTTGTAGGGCAGACTGAATACCGTGATTGAGGTGGGCGCCAAGAATTACCATGGAAACAAGGTAAAGTGCAGAATACCAATTTGATTGAAAGGCCGCAGCAACATCATAAGCCATCGTTGTTTCGGGAGCGCCAAAGCGATGCGGGAAAAAGAAAGTACGAAGGTGAATAACAAGAAAAATAAGAATGATTGTTCCGGTTAAGCCCATATTCCTTGAAAACCAACTGCTGTTTTGGGCCCTGTGATTCATCGCATATCCTACTTTTCGGGCTTTGCGATTGCTGTAAGTCAGATAAAGAGCATCAAGTATATGGATGATAAAACCAGCAAAAAGAGCATATTCAATTGTCCGTATAATTATATTGCCGGTAAGGGTTTCAGAATAATCATTAAACGACCGTCCTTCATCGATTTTATATAGGAGAAGATTCCCGTAAAGATGCTCGAGAAGAAACATAAATAGAAAAAGTCCGGTAAGTGCCATAACCAGCTTTCTTCCCACCGATGTATAAAACATTTTAAATGCAGCAATCATAGTTTCGCTATTTCGATGCAAATGTATATGAGGAAGGACAAAGTACAAAGAAAAAAGTTTTTCGTTTTAAATTAAGGTTTATAACATTAATAGATTTACATGATGCAATCTTAAAAAATCATTTCAAGGTTTTTGAAAATCTATTAATGTTTTTTTAAAAGAGGTAGATCATTAACATAATAGAGATTGAATTTGCATTTATTGTCTTGTTAATGGAGGTTTCTAGCATAAATTAAATTACGAAAGTGGTTTCCTTATTATCAGATGAGCCCGATTTTATGGGTCTGTGGCTGAAAACACATCCTGAATCAGTTCCTTACCAAACATTTAACAATGCCTTTATTGAAAATGCAGCCACTTTAAAAAAAATTGACTTAACGGATTATCAATGGTTTACATATACTCATTTACAAAAATCTATAATAACGATTTCAATAACTGTTAACGGCCAGCTATTCCAGCATCAATAAAACATTTTAATCGAAGATTTTTTTATTGATAGAATAATGATTGGAATTGAGTATTCTAAAGGAAGATATTTCTAATCTCACATATCAAAAAATTTCTTCTACCGTTTCAATCTTTTTAATTGGTCTTCCTTCCACAAAAGAATGCTTATGCTAAATAGTAACCACAAAAACCCTAACAGATAACCACCCACTACATCGCTTAGGTAATGTACACCCAGATACATACGACTGAAACCAATGATTAGAATGAGTACAAAACCTGTTGTAAGTAGGGCAAACTTTGATTTCAGTCGCTTGGCATTTCTGATAAGTAAGTAAAATACTACTCCATAAAAAGCCACAGCGGCAGTTGCGTGTCCGCTGGGAAAAGAAAAGGAACTCATATAATAATAGGAATATTGATAGGGACGGCCTATTTTAAAAAGATGCTTACCTAACATTACCGTTAATGCACTACCCGCAACAGACACAATCAACCCGAATATTGCATAGTTTTTTTTCTTTCTGATTAAAATCAATGACATGATCACGACGCCAGCCAAAATCAAATATTCGTTTCCAAACTGTGTAAGTATATAGAAGACTTGTGCCATAAAATCTGTTCGGAAGCTGTATAAAAGCCTTGCAATAGTGTTATCAATATTTACGAACTCTTTGGAGTTTAAGATGTCTCCATAAGTATCAAGAAGCATTATTAAATTGCTTGTTATTGCAATAACTAAAAGAGTGAACGGCATGCCTAAAAACATACGGATGCTAAAACGCCTCGCTAGGAATAAATATAGTGTAGGAGAACGCTTTTCAATCTTTTTTAAAAAAGGAGTCCTAAAAATATAAACAATAATTTTCCGAAAAAAGGAAATCACTTCGTGTATCATCAGAAAAAATAATGAATGCCAAACATACAATTTTCAATAGAACAGATTATGCAGCTTGAACCTCGATCTTCTTGATTGTTTTTGCATTTGCTTCTAGAATATTCATCAGCACTTTTTCTTCTGGAGTATATCCTGATTCATCGCTGTTTTTATTTGGCTTTTCGAGTTCTTCCAGATATTTTCCGAGTTTGTGTGTTTCAAATAATTCCAGAACCAATGGGTGAACATAATATTTTTTGCAAACAGTGCGTGTGTTGCCAAGGTGTTTTGCAACTTTATCCAAGATCTCAACTGTTTTTTGTTTCATTTCCTTTTCCTCTTTACAATCACCTGTTTCCTTACATGTTGTAAGAGCAAAAATTGTTCCTGACCAGGTTCTAAAATCTTTAGAGGAGAATTCATCACCACTTATTTGCTGAATGTACTCATTCACCATTCCGGAATCAATCGGGTGAATGTTTCCGCTTTCATCATAATATTGGAACAATTCCTTTCCTGGTATATCATAGCACTTCTTCACTATACCTGCCAACCGCTTACTTCGTAGCGAAATGTTATGCTGAACACCTTTCTTTCCCTTAAAGGTAAATCGGATGTTGTTACCTTGAATATTCACATGCCTGTTTTTTAAAGTTGTTAATCCGAATGAGCCATAAAGTTTTTCATAAAAGGAATTTCCAATGCGAATCGAAGTTTGTTCCATAAGCAAAACAATAGTTGCAAGAATTTTATTCAAGTGCAAGCCCTGAATTGCAATATCTTTTTCCAATTGTTTACGAAGTACCGGAATATTTTTCCCAAATTCAAAAAGACGAAAATACTTTGTCTCAGTTCTCATTTTATTCCAAAGTGAATGGTAGCGATATTGCTTTCGCTGCTTCACATCTATCCCTGTAGCTTGTAAATGGCCATTTTCTTTTATACAAATCCACACATCTTTCCATGCCGGTGGGATAACTAATTTTTTAATACGCGTCAAAATTCCTTCGTCTTTTATTTCTTTATTATTCAAAAAGTATGAAAATTTATTTCCAGATTTTTTCCTTGTAATTCCGGGCTCTGCATTAGTTATATAAATTAGCTTGAATAATTTTGCACTTTTTACAGGATCGTCTGCTACTTTTGCCAAACTGCTTTTTTGAATTTCAATTACCTGAACTGTTGTACCATTCATATTTTTCTTATTTAAGTAAAAAAATGTTTGGGAGATCCCTTTTTTTAATAACCAGTTAACGGAGAACAGGCTCGTCTACCAATTCGTTGGTCATGAATAGAAGATTGGGAAATATCCATGTTCCCGATGTCCGTTTTGCCAATCTGACAAACCGGTAAAGGTCTCACCAAACATAGTTTTACATTGTATAAAGATGAATAAGTTAAACAAGAAAAGAATTACATATAATTTGAAATATATTACATTATTCACACATTTCTATTTTTATAAAGACACTCAACTATAATAAATGTTGCTTAAAGGGTATTTTGTCTTATTTCAACTATTTTCAAAGTTTATAATTATCAATTAACATCTTGCTTTTAGTGATTGCTACATTTCCAAGAGGAATTATCATTGGCGATTTCGAAGAAAATGGCGGCAGCGATGAAAACAACCTTTACGATTTCAACAATAACTATAAATAACAAATTCGAACCCCAATCAAAAAAATTTGGGATTCATTATTTGGGGTTTAAATCATCCATTACAACATACGCCAGAAAAAATAAAATAAATTTTAATTGGCAGAAGCATTCAACAGTATATATTCCCAAAAACAAAAAACCCCCTTGTCACCGACAAGAGGGTTTTGTAATTATAAAAGCAAATATCAACTTCCACAAGCTACACACGATTCAGGATCGTCCAGTGAACAAGCCATTTGTGCAAAGGCTTCTTCTTTTGTTACACCAATTAAAATATTGTTTGCCGCCGTCGTAACATTGTCCTGCGCTTGTTTCATGTAGCTTTGATCTACAGTAAACTTAATGGCATCAGCCGCAGATTTAGTGCGCAGGTAATACATTCCTGTTTTCAATCCTTTCTTCCAGGCATAGAAATGCATTGAAGTAAGTTTGGCAAAATTGGCGTCCTGAATAAATAAGTTCAATGACTGACTCTGGCAAATGTATGCTCCACGGTCTGCAGCCATATCAATTACTGAACGTTGTTTTATTTCCCAAACTGTTTTATAAATATCTTTCAGATCCTGTGGAATTTCTTCAATGTTTTGAACGGAACCATTCGCAGCTATTATCTGATTTTTCATTGACTCATTCCAAAGTCCTAGTTTTACAAGGTCTTTCAGCAAGTGTTTGTTTACAATTGGAAATTCTCCGCTTAATACACGACGGGTATAAATGTTCGAAGTATAAGGTTCGAAGCATTCATTATTCCCAAGAATTTGTGATGTACTCGCCGTTGGCATAGGCGCTACCAGAAGAGAATTTCTTACACCGTATTTCAACACTTCTTCTTTCAATATATCCCATTCCCAGCGAGGTCCCGGTTTAACATTCCACATGTCGTACTGGAATATTCCCTGTGAAACAGGCGAACCTTTATACGTTTCATATGGACCATTAATTTTTGATAGATCTTTCGAAGCAGTCATTGCCGCATAATAAATAGTCTCGTGAATTTCACGATTCAACTCACGCGCTTCATCGCTGTCGAAAGGCATACGCATAAGAATAAAGGCATCCGCTAATCCTTGCACACCAATGCCGATCGGACGATGACGCATGTTGCTCTTTCGTGCTTCTTCAACAGGATAATAATTGATATCAATAACCTTGTTAAGGTTTTTGGTAATTACATATGTGATTTCGAACAATCGCTGATGATCAAACTTTCCGTTAATAACAAAACGCGGAAGTGCAATGGAGGCAAGATTGCAAACAGCTATTTCATCCGGTGCTGTATATTCAACAATCTCTGTACATAAATTCGAACTTTTTATCGTACCAAGATTTTTTTGATTGCTCTTCTCATTGCATGCATCTTTATATAACATGTAAGGAGTACCCGTTTCAATTTGTGATTCCATAATGGCAAACCACAATTCCTGAGCCTTCACAGTTCTGCGTTGACGGCCTTCACTTTCATATTGAAGATATAATTCACGGAATTTATCTCCATAACAATCACTCAAACCCGGAGATTCATTCGGACAAAACAAACTCCAGTCTCCATCCGCTTCAACCCTCTCCATAAATAAATCAGGAATCCAAAGAGCATAAAATAAATCTCTGGCACGAAGTTCTTCTTTGCCATGATTTTTTTTCAATTGAAGAAAATCAAAAATGTCGGCATGCCATGGTTCAAGATAAATTGCAAAAGAACCTTTTCTTTTTCCACCACCCTGGTCAACATAACGCGCCGTATCATTAAAAACACGCAGCATCGGAACAATTCCATTGGAAGTTCCATTGGTTCCGCGGATGTAAGATCCGGTTGCACGAATGTTATGCATGCTAAGGCCGATGCCTCCTGCAGACTGAGATATTATAGCACAGTTTTTAAGAGTATTATAAATACCATCAATACTATCATCCTGCATTTGCAAAAGGAAACAAGAACTGAGTTGAGGTTTTGGAGTACCTGCATTAAACAGTGTAGGCGTAGCATGGGTAAACCAACGCTCGCTCATGAGATTGTATGTCTCAATTACATCATCAATATTTTCTTTATGAATACCAACAGCCACACGCATAATCAAGTGTTGCGGACGTTCCGCAACATTTCCGTTTATCTTAAGAAGATACGACTTTTCCAATGTCTTAAAGCCAAAATAATCATATCCAAAGTCGCGATCATAAATAATCGTCGAATCAAGAAGATCACGGTTTTTCCATACAATATTGAAAACATCCTCAGCAATAAGTGGCGCTTTTTTCCCAGTATGATGATCGACATATTCGTAGAGATCTTTAATAGTTTGACTAAAAGACTTCTTTGTATTTTTATGAAGGTTGCTCACAGCAATACGTGCAGCAAGCAAAGCAAAATCAGGATGACGCGTTGTCATTGATGCAGCAATTTCAGCAGCAAGGTTATCCAATTGCGATGAAGTTACGCCATCAAAGATACCCTCAATCACCTTTTGAGCGACAGAAAAGGTATCTACATGTTCCGATAAACCATAGGCAAGCTTTTGAATTCTTGCAGTAACCTTATCAAACTTTACAGGTTCTTTTCGACCGTCGCGTTTAAGTACAAACATTTTTGGTAATTGTTTAAGTGTGGTGGTTTTTTATTAGTCTTTAGTTTTTAGTTTTTAGTTTTTAGTCTTTAGTCTTTAGTCTTTAGTTTTGAGTTTTGAGTCTTTAATCGTGGGTTTTACTACTTAGTACTCAAGACTTAGTACTTAAGACTTAGTACTCACAGCTATTTTTTAACTTCCTTTGAAGAGTATATAGCATTTTTTGAATTTCCTGAATTAAATCAGTGGTTGCTTCGATTTCTTCTTTTTGAAAATAATTTAATTCTTTACAGATTAATAATTGTGTTTCTAATTCATAAGCAGACCCTTGAGATATACTTAGAAAATAAGAAAACTGTTTATTTGAATTTCTTCCAGACCCTTCTGCGATATTCGATGGAATTGAAACAACAGATCTATTAATCTGTGATGTCAAACCAAATTTTTCCTTTGAAGGTAGTTTTTCTGTTAACATATATACTTTACTGGCCAGTAACAATGACTTTTGCCAAACAATTAGATTTTTGAATTGATTCATAGTGTAAGTTTTTAACAAGATAAAACCTACCCATGTTGTATTTACATTTCTCTTATATTTCCCTTTTATATTATACTTAATTTTTTAGTCTTTAGTCTTTAGTCTTTAGTCTTTAGTTTTTAGTTTTTAGTTTTTAGTTTTTAGTTTTTAGTTTTCTATTTTAGTCTCCAGTCTAAAGACTAAAGACTCAAGACTAAAAGTCTTCATCCATTTTAAACACATTGTCAACCTGCTGCTGTCCAACAGATGCTTTTTTATATTCACTCACACGCTTCTCAAAGAAATTTGTTTTTCCCTGTAAAGAAATCAGCTCCATAAAATCAAACGGATTTGAG
>JANLOW010000263.1:0-10704 GCA_031366785.1 Bacteroidota bacterium
ATATTTGTAATTAATGAAGATGGAACAATTACCTGTGTCATGCTCAATGATGATTGTACAGATCCTAACTTTACTTCGAAATTTGCTTGTGTCGTTGTACTCGATGTTCTATAATAATATTCAAGATTATAGACAATTGATGAATCAAGATCCAAACAATTAGTAAAATACCAGTCATTAGCAGCAACTCCCGATATCTGTGCGCAATACATTCCTGAATGTGGAAATACATTGCTAATGTTCCAGCTGTTTGAATCTGCATTATTATCTTCTGTTATGAATCCTGAAAGATCATCTTCGTTTTCAAAACCAATATTGTAAGCGTTTGACGTATTTATACTTTGCGGCCCGCTGCGAAAATCAGATGATAATGTATCATTGTTTTGAATAGTATCGCCGGTCAAAGTGATATAAGCAGAAATTGAGTGTTTACCGGGCGCTGAAAAATCTGCTGTTCCAGCAAATGTGTAATTAACAGAAGCACCGACGGCAATTGTGTCTGTAATATTTTCTGTTACTGGTACGTTGTTATCAGCTAAAAAAGTCAAATTAAATCCTCCGTTGATATTTTCGCCACCATTATTATAAACGGTTACGCTTACCGGTTCTGTCGCAGTAAGAATATTGCAATCTGAAACAGGAGCTATTATATTTTTTAGTGAACCATCTTTCGCCGGAGCTTCATACAGTTTAACATCATCGATCATCCAGAAGTAAGAAAAATTAGCTTTGTAATTAAAACGTATAAAAACCGTAGACTGATTGGCTGCTACGGAACTGATATCTATATCAACTTGGTGAGGGTTTGTAGTTCCTGAATGTTGGTTAAGACCTTCACTCGAATTATGAAACGCTGTCCAGCTATTTCCATTATTACTTATCAATACCGTTGCTGTATCATTGTAGTGTATTAAATATTCGTTGAACGATAGGTGAACATTCGGATGCAATGAACAATTTATAGAAGTGGATATAAGGTCAGCATTTTCGCTACCGAAAGTAATATTAGCTGAGTCGCTGTCATAAATCATATAACCATTCGCTGCTGTTGTACCGCTAACACTTAATGAATCATAAACAGTATTGAAAGTACCTGTAGTTGTATAATGCCAGTTTACACCAATACCGGCGCTGTCAATCACTTGCCATCCTGAAGGCAGGCCACTTACAAAATCTTCATTAAAGAAAGGAGAAGAAGTTTCCTGCAAATCTAACTGTCCGGCCCTGTTAGTTAATGGGGTTATTAAAGTCGGAGCCAGATTATTTTTATCTCCTGCAAAAGATAAAAACGAATTTAACAGAATGCCGGTAAATAATATACGGAAATAATATTTCATAGTCAGGATGATTTGATTGTTTTGGAAGAAATCAAATGTATAATTAAATCATCTAACTCAAATCACACTAAATAAAAAGTCCTAAACAGTTTCTTCCATATAAGATTCAACCGGAGGACAAGCGCAAATAAGATTTCTGTCACCATAAGCGTTGTCAACACGACCCACAGAAGGCCAGAATTTATTGAGTGTAATATAATGAAGCGGGAATGCGGCTTTCTTTCTTGAATACGGATGAGTCCAATTGTCGCCTGTAACCTCAATCATAGTATGCGGCGAATTTTTCAAAACATTATCTTTTTTATCTGTCAATCCTTTTTCGATTTCTTCGATTTCTTTTCGAATCTGTAAAAGAGCATCACAGAATCTGTCGAGTTCTTCTTTGGGTTCGCTTTCCGTTGGCTCAATCATCATAGTTCCGGCAACAGGGAATGACATAGTAGGGGCATGAAATCCGTAATCCATAAGTCTTTTGGCAATATCTTCAACTTCTATTCCTGCCGAAAGTTTAAATGGCCTGCAATCAATTATCATTTCATGGGCTACACGATTTTTAGAACCTGCATATAGTATTTGATAATGATTTTCAAGCCGTGCTTTTATATAGTTGGCATTTAGAATCGCATACTTTGTTGAATTAGTCACACCTTCGGCACCTAACATTTTTATGTAGGCATATGAAATTAAAAGTATGCTTGCGCTTCCCCATGGTGCTGCAGATATTGCAGTAGTATTGCCGCCCATTTTAATTAATGGATGAGAGGGAAGGAAAGGAGCCAGGTGTTTTGCTACACCGATTGGACCCATTCCCGGACCGCCTCCGCCATGCGGTATAGCGAATGTTTTATGAAGATTTAAATGGCAAACATCTGCACCGATAGTAGCAGGATTTGTTAAACCAACCTGTGCATTCATATTTGCACCATCCATGTAAACCTGTCCTCCGTTATCGTGTATGATTTTTGTTATCTCTTTTATTCCTTCTTCAAAAACACCGTGTGTAGAAGGATATGTCACCATGAGAGCAGATAAATTTGATTTTACCTCTTCTGCTTTATTCCGGAGATCTGTTAAATCTATGTTTCCATTGTCATCGCATTTTATAACCATAACTTTCATTCCGGCCATTACAGCGCTTGCGGGATTTGTACCGTGTGCAGAAGAAGGAATAAGCACTGTATTACGATGATGATCGCCACGGCTTTGATGGTATGCACGAATAACCATCAACCCGGCATATTCTCCCTGAGCTCCGGAATTTGGCTGAAGGGACACTGCATCAAATCCTGTAATTATTGTAAGGTAATTTTCCAGTTCTTGTATGATCTGATGATAACCTTCTGCCTGTTCAACAGGCGCAAATGGATGAATGGAAGACCACTCCGGCCAACTTAAAGGAATCATTTCACTCGTAGCATTTAATTTCATCGTGCAGCTTCCCAAAGGAATCATTGAATGATTCAAAGCAAGATCTTTATTCTCAAGCTTAGTTATATACCGCAACATTTCTGTTTCTGAATGATGTGCATTGAATACAGGATGAGTAAGAAAAGGCCGGGATCGTTTTAAAGATCCTTCAATGATACTTTTCGAATTTAAATTGCCGGTAATTTTTTTATTATTTCCTGAAGCTTTTGTAAGAACTTCTATTATTGCTTTCAGTTCATCTTCTCCTGTTGTCTCGTCAACGCTGATTGCAAATGATTGATTAGTCGGATATCTGAAATTTAATTTCGATTGAAGTGCAGCTTCTTTAACAGACTCTAGACGATTTCCGGCTTCAAAATAAAGTGTATCGAAATATGTTTTATTTTTTTGAATATATCCAATCTCCTCTGCAGCTGATGCAAGTTTTTTAGCAGTATCGTGAATCGAAGTAGCTATTTTTTTCAAACCATCCGGACCATGATAAACGGCATACATACCGGCAATAACAGCGAGTAAAACCTGCGCTGTACAAATATTTGATGTGGCTTTATCTCTTCTTATATGTTGTTCACGGGTTTGTAATGCCATTCGTAATGCCTGATTCCCGTGTGTGTCTACTGAAACTCCGATTATTCGTCCGGGCATTTCTCTTTTAAAACTTTCTCTGGCAGTAAAAAAAGCAGCGTGTGGTCCACCATAACCAATGGGAACTCCAAAACGCTGTGAGTTTCCAAAAACTACATCAGCACCGAATTCACCGGGAGGAGTTAGTAATACAAGTGCCATTAAATCGGATGCAACTGCGACCTGAATGTTTTTTGAATGAGCACTTTCAATCCACTTTTTGTAATCATTCACTTCGCCGTTTAGAGACGGATATTGCAAAACAGCACCGAAAAATTTTTCATCAAGGTTTATTTTTTTGGCATCTCCGATTACTAATTCAATTCCAAGAGGAGCAGAACGGGTTTTGAGAACATCAATAGTCTGGGGAAAACAATCATCAGCAATAAAAAATTTATTTGCATTTTGTTTGTCCTTACTTCTTACTGCAAAAAACATATGCATGGCTTCTGCCGCAGCAGTAGCTTCATCTAATAAAGAAGCATTGGTGATTTCCATTCCGGTCAAATCAAGGACCATCGATTGATAATTCAGCAATGCTTCGAGACGCCCTTGAGAAATCTCTGCCTGATAGGGAGTATAGGCAGTATACCATCCCGGATTTTCAAATACATTTCTAAGTATTACACCCGGTGTAATCGTATTATAATATCCTGTACCAATATAGGATTGAAAAACCTTGTTTTTGGCGGCGATTATTCTCAGTTCTTTAAGAAAAATGTATTCTGTTGATGGAGCCGGTAAGTGTAGATCACCTTTTAGTCGTATGGAAGATGGAATCGTCTCAAGAATGAGCTGATCAATAGAACTGACGCCGATTTCTTTTAACATCAATAAAACGTCTTTTTCATCGGGCCCGATGTGGCGTGTAGCAAACTCGGAAGTTGACATAGAATATGAAGAGATTATTGGAGGGACAAAGGTAATAATAAGAACATCTGTATCTTAATAAGCCAAAAAGCTTATTAGCTTTTTAGTTAATTGTTTTTGTATTTTTGAAAACTAAGCCGAAAAAATGCAAAAATTTTTCTACACACTGTTTTTCATTTATTTCTGTCATTCAGTTACCGCTCAGGATACGTTGGTACTGATTTCAGGACGTAAAATTGTAGTTTCTAGTATTGATCTTAAAGATAATGCTATAGCATACAGAAACATAAAAAGCGGAAGTAAACTCAAAACCATCGATCCGGGCAGAGTTTTTTCAGTAATTTATAGGGACGGAAAAGAGCACCTGATTTTCGAAACAGATTCTCTTGATCCTCTTGATTTCAAAGTAGACGAGATGCGTAATTTCATTAAAGGAGAACAAGATGCACAAAAGTTTTATAATAATTCAAATATAAAGGTTGCAGGTTTAGGTATCGGTGCAGGTTTTGGATTGTTAGGTTTTTATGGCCTTGTAGGACCACCCTTGTATTCTACAATTATTGGATCATACTCGCCAAATGTTGAAAAAAAATTATCTTTTAATGTTTCCGGTGATGCTGCAGAGGCCATAGGAATAAATTCGGGCGAATATATGAATGACATTATAGGTAAAAATTCTTCTCCCGAAATCAAAAAAAATCAGAGACTTAAGATTTCGGGTAAAACTATTCTTTTTACAAAAGATGTAAATCTGGATTCCACGGTGTCCTTAATTAATTCACACTTTAAATGTACATTGGTAAACGCTTCTAAAGTAAACGGAAAAATCAAACTTTTTAAATCCGATACTCCAAATTTAATTACCGTCGGAGCCTATAGGGAAGGATTTGAGAAAAAAGTACGGGATTATAAGATACGAAATGGCATGCTTAGCGGAATTGTCGGTTTCCTGATCGGCAGCATCACTTATGCAATAGTTTATTAGTTATACGCAACTGCTTTCCGCTCCGATTGAACATTCTGCTAATCCGAAAGTGACACGCTCCGAACTTTTCGGCAAGGCCGTTTGGCTATCGCTTCGTAAAATAAAAAGAGAGGCAACCCAACCGCACGAAAAGCCCAACGCAAAGTTGCCTCACATTTTATTTTACCCAACCGCACAAAACGCTTTGATGAAACTGACTGCAAACTTGAAACAGAAATTAAAGACAAAAAGCAAATTATTGTTGTTGATAAAATATTTCCTAAGTTTGTGCCCCGCATACTAAAATGTATTCCCTATGGAAAAACAAAAACACGGAGTTCCTGCACTTGTTTCTTTTTTTATTCCCGGACTTGGGCAATTAATAAAAGGACAATTCCTGAAAGGTTTTTTGATTTGGGTAGTTGGCGGGCTTCTCTGTTTTTTCCTTTGGTGGACATTTATTATTCCATTTGCAATTTGGGCGTGGAATGTTTACGATGCTTATAATTCAAATTAAAAAAATAATAATTCTAACTAATCAAAAATTAAACTTATGAATATTCCACACAAAGGTGAGTTTCAACCATCATCTGACTCATTGAAAGCATGGCTCGCTACAAGAAAACCTGAACACAATGTTGCTGGTACAACTTATCCGGGATTTTTTTCTGACACAGATTTTTCAAAAGATGCAGCATGGTTTTATTTTGCTTTCATCGGAGAACTTGTCGGATTGGGTATGACCATATATGGAGGAGCGCAGAGCGGAGGTTTGTTTTTTGTGATTGCCGTGGTTATTGTTACCAGTTTTATAATTTGCGATTTTGCTTTTGCTAAACTGCTTCATAAAAGAGAAGCCCTCAAATGTGAACTTCGCTCACGTAAAATGGTCACAGATACTCAAACTGTTTATAAAATAGAAGAAGAACTTAAACAGGGTAAACTTGTAGAATTTATTTTAAAAACCTGTATCATTTTGATTGCCCTTATTAAGGTATTTGGAATAATATTATTAGGTGTTTTTAATGCTTTTACTTTATACATTCCTTTTGCAATAATTTTTATTCTTATTGCTTATGTTCATATAAATCATACAGGTTATTATTTCGCATATCGTAATGCAGAAAATTCCATTTTGAATGATTGTGATTTATTTAGAAGAGAAGGACATTACAAAGCATTATCAATAAATCATCCTTTTGATGTAGATACACGTTTGGAACAAATGCCTATTAAATATCACCCGCATGAAATAATTGAAAATATGGAAACTACAGATAATTTGAAGGATTATAAAATTAAGGCATTGGGTGTATTGGCGGATGATGAAATTTATGGACTTATGGCAAGTCAAAATGAGGGTAATCAGATTAAAATATTCAAAGCTTGCAGACGAGCACAATTGCAAATTTTAAATATGCAACCAAGTATTTCAAAAAGAAAAAAATTTTTAGGATTATTTACTTTACTTCCATTTTTAATTTTATTATCGTCCTGTCAAAAAAATAAGGCGATAGAATATTTTAAACTCTCTATTGTTATAACTCATGATTTGAATGCAAATGAAGGCGACCCGCTAAACAGTGGACTTAAAACGCTATGTAATTATTGCACGGACACTGCTTGTGGAGACAAAGTTTTTATTCCCGAAGTTTCAATAATCAGAGCGGATTTAAACCCTCAACAAACGGAAGCTATCGTTGTGCCTTTGTCGTCAGTTAATAATTTTAGGAAATCCATGAAGCTGCTTTCAGCTACAAACCTTATGCAAGAATATGATGAACAAATCCCCAACTTGAAGATTACTAAAACCCTTGCAATAAAATCAAGTCAACCGATTGATGTCAATTCTCTTATTCAAAAGTATCCTGAAGCGAATCTACTTTGTATGGATGATAGCATGGCATTCAATATAAAAAATATAAAAGATGAGATTTGTCAGGGACTTTGCAAAGTTTCAAAAAACAATTTTACAATTATTTTATATCCCAGTAATTCAGGAAGGCAAATTCCAAAGCAAATTAAAATAATGGCACAGGAACAAATTAATTCATTCACAAATCAACTTATGGATGCGAAGGGTAATACTGACACTCTGAAAAAAATAAGTCAGGAAATAAAAACTTATGATGCAGATGCTGACTTCAATGTTGAGTATTTATTAGCTATAAAAACTATTTGCGGGAAAAGACACATTCTGGCATTTCAACATTTAATTAATGCAGCTAAAGTTGCTATCAGTACAAATAAATCAGTTACGATGCTTGGATATTTTGAAAGAGATAAAGAAGATAAAGCTAAACTTTGGAGATTGGCAAATAAGCATGAAGAAATTTGGAATCCTATTAACGAGGCACTTCAAAAAAAGAATCCAAAAATTCTTGATAGCATTGATTTAGCAGGTGAGGCGGCAGAACATCATGAATCATTGGAAGAACATGATTAATAAAATTGAAACCTTCCAACAAATAAGGACACTTTGGCAGCATTTCAATCCGTTTCAACTCAAAATAATCGCAAATAACAAACTTACAAAGGCGAATTAGCTCTAAATAAAAGCAAACAGCACTTAAATAATCACATATTTATATTAAATAAAGGCAAATAGCACCTGTATAAAAGAAAACATCAGTTGAACAAACCAGAACTATCAGTAAATAAAAACAAACAGCCATTGTATAAAGGCGTATTTTATTTAAACAAACCAGAATAGCAGTTGTACAACCATTTTCAAAGGTTCAATTAGCCAATCTTGGCTAATTTCGTAAACTTAATCTTGCTTACCTGTTTACAGCAGGGTGCAAGATTGACACGACATCGCCTTGAATGTAAATCGCTTTGAACAAAGTGTGTGCGAACTTCGGGCTGAATCGTTTCATAGCGAGAGTAGCAGAATGCGCATAACAATGGGCTTATCGCCATGCAACAAAAATATTATCTTTGATTAAAAAAAGTGCGGCACGGCGTCAAGCCCTGCAACGTTATAATATGCCGTTTTATTTCTATCTTGATCTTTCTAATTAGAATGTTTACGGATAATTTTTAATTTTATTAGCGTAAACGGATTTCAGAAGTTACTATAATGTATTTTTTTTTGAAGCGGCTTTTTAATGATTTTATTTTCGGCAATTTATTTATTGCCGTATGTGCCATGGGTATGGTTTTCTCAACTTTTCTAATGAATGGTTTACAGATTTCTCTGTCTCCTTTTACCATTTTTATTACAATGGCAACATATTTACTTTATAACTTTCATCGCTTTTCAACTAGAATCAATATTTATGAAGTTAAAAAATTAAAATTTTTTAATGATGACATTATTTTGTCATCGATAGAAAAAGTTTTTTATGTTATTGCTTCAGCAGTTTTAATTGGCAGCTTGTTTTTTCTTAAGCAACAAATTTTTCTATATCTATTACCATTGGTTCTGTTGACTTTGGCTTATTCTGTTCCTTTTATTAAATTAAAAAAAAAGCTTATCACATTAGGTGAAATACCATTAGTCAAAACCCCTGTTCTTGCTTTAGTTTGGGGAATCAGCACAACTATTATTCCTCTTGTTGAACAAAATATTAATCTTTCATCTTCGTTTATTGGATTGCAGGTTTTAAGCAGAACGCTTTTTGTATTTGCTTTATGCATTCCATTTGAGATAAGGGATATTGTCACGGATAAAAATAAAAACATTAGAACTCTTCCAGTTATTCATGGAATTAAAGTCACTAAAATTATTGGAGTTTTAATCGTTGTTCTCGAAATATTTATGCATCATTTAATGTCTGTTATTTCATCATCATCTGTAATTGCCCTGGATATTTCTTCCCTTGTTGCTTTGTTCTGGATAATTCAACGTGACCATACTAACAGTGTTTATTTTTATAAATTTATGGTAGACGGGACTATGTTGGTAAGATTTATTTTCCTCTTTATTGCCATTCATAAACTATGAAAAGTTACGATAAGGAAGTTTTTGAAAGGCTGATTCTTCTTGTTCGCAAGGAAGACAAGGAAGCCGGGCAATGGCTCTTCGATCATGGCTTCCGGGAACTCAGAGAATTTTGGGATGCTTGCGATGGCATGGAAAAATCCTTTCATTGGCTGATGAAAAACGGATTTAAACAACTGGCTGCAACTGTAGATGCTCTGGAGGGAAATGATAAAGCAAAAGTTTTTCTTCTTGCAAGTGGTAATCGTGAACTGGCAGCTTTTGTTGAAGCAGCATCGGGCAGCCAGCAAGCTATAACCTGGTTGCTGAAATATAACCATCAGGGTTGGGTAATGGTCGCCAGAGAATTTTTTGAAAAGGATAAGAAAAAAAATAACAATTTCTTTTCCACTTTTTTAAATTTCGGAAATCCGTTCAGGTAATTCTTTAAAAACATTGTCCAGAGAATTACAGATTTTTTCAGCAGCAGTTTCAAGAACTTCATTACTATGTGCAGATGAAACAAATCCTACTTCATACCCGGATGGCCCAAGATATATTCCATTTTCCAGCAAGTCGTGATGCAAAAGCTTAAAGTATTTCATACTATCGGAATCAATGTCATCTGCTGATACTATTTTATCTTTATTAGTAAATGCAAACCAAAATATCGAAGCAATATTAAATACCCTGAAAGGATAATTTTTACTTTCAACAAAGGCATTTATCTTATTGCTAAAATCTTTAGTTTTCTTTTCCAGGTCTTCATAGAATCCTGCTTTTAGACATTCAGTAAGTTGAGCAATACCTGCCGACATGGCTATAGGATTTCCGGATAATGTTCCACCCTGATAAACTTTTCCCTCCGTAGAAATTGAACTCATTATTTTACTACTCGATCCATAAGCTCCGACGGGCATTCCACCGCCAATGATTTTCCCATAAGTGATAATATCCGGCGCAATATCATACATTCCTGCGGCTCCTTCAAAACCAATTCTGAATCCGGAAATTACTTCATCAAAAATTAAAAGAATGGATTTTTTTTTCGTAATCTCTCGAAGAAACTGAAGATATTTTTTGTCCTGAATTAATAATCCATTGTTGGCAGGAACAGGTTCAATAATTACTGCTGCTATATCATGTGCATAATCAGCAATGGCAACTTCAAGTGCCCTATAGTCGTTTAGCGGCAGTACAATCGTATCGTTAGCTACCGATTCAGCAACTCCATCAGAAGAAGAAATACCAAATGTGCTTAACCCGCTTCCTGCTTTAACAAGCATAGAATCTGCATGTCCATGATAACAACCATCAAATTTTATGATCAATGGCCGGCCCGTATAACCTCTTGCCAGCCGAATGGCAGACATAACCGCTTCAGTTCCCGATGAAACAAAGCGAAGTTTTTCAATAAAACGATTGTGATTAAGTATCAAACTTGCCAGATCATTTTCTTTTTTTGTAGGCGCTCCGAATGTAGTCCCATCTTCCACAGCATTTATAATAGACATGCGTATTCTCGGATTATTATGACCGGTAATAAGCGGCCCCCA
>JANLOW010000278.1:0-1525 GCA_031366785.1 Bacteroidota bacterium
AGGCTGATAACCTACGGCTGAAGGCATACGTCCGAGAAGTGCTGATACTTCAGAACCTGCTTGCGTGAAGCGGAAGATATTATCAATAAAAAATAAAATATCACGACCGCCTGATTTTTCATCACCATCACGGAAATATTCGGCTACTGTTAATCCTGATAAAGCAACACGGGCGCGTGCTCCAGGCGGCTCATTCATCTGTCCGAAAACTAATGTCGCTTGCGACTTTCCGAGTTCGGTCATATCTACCTTACTTAAATCCCAGCCACCGCTTTCCATAGAATGTTTGAATGCATCACCGTAACGGATAACGCCGCTTTCAATCATCTCACGTAAAAGATCATTTCCTTCACGAGTTCTTTCTCCAACTCCGGCAAATACTGATAATCCTGTATAACTTTTTGCAATATTATTGATCAATTCCATGATCAATACTGTTTTTCCAACACCTGCACCACCGAACAATCCGATTTTACCTCCTTTTGAATAAGGTTCAATCAGGTCAATAACTTTTATTCCTGTATAAAGTATTTCCGATTCTGTCGAAAGGTCTTCAAATCTTGGAGCCTGGCGATGAATGGGAACACCTTTATCTTTCGATACTTTACCAATACCATCTATGGCATCACCTGTCACATTAAAAAGTCGTCCTTTAATTGCATCGCTTGCAGGCATCATAATAGGTGAACCTATTGATCGCACCGGCATTCCACGCATCAAACCATCCGTCGATTCCATTGCTATCGTACGAACGGTATCTTCTCCAATGTGCTGCTGACACTCTAAAACAAGTGGTGTTGATCCGGGGCGATCAATTTCTAATGAATCTAAGATATTAGGAAGTACTGATCCTTCAATATCAAAACTAACGTCAACTACCGGCCCTATTATTTGTGAAATTTTACCAAGATTTGCCATTTGAAATATTAAATTTTACGGTTTTTTATTTGAGAGCGCGAAAGTAAGGTTTTTCCTGAAAATATGGATGTAAAATCAATAAATTGTTCAAAAGTATTATCATCGAAAAGCCTTTAAATGATTGATATTTGTGTAATTAGTTAATTGTTAATTGTAATTGTTTACTAGCTTTTGTTTAATTTTTTAAAAAAAAGAATCAAACTCAGCATTTATTCAGGATTAATTGCCAAAATCTGTGTACAATTGGCAACAATGTACATTTGTAAATATGGTTTCAATAGAAGATTTATACAAGATATTTAAAAGTCATCCCATCATTTGCACGGATAGCCGGAATATTCTCCCCGGATGTATTTTTTTCGCTTTAAAAGGACCGGTTTTTAATGGAAATACATTTTCAGAAATGGCACTTTCAAAAGGCGCTGCTTATTCTGTTATTGATGAAAAATCGTTTCAAAAAAATTCTCAATATTTACTTGTCGATGATGTTTTAGAAACTCTTCAATCACTCGCGAACTTTCACCGTCATCAATTGAAAATTCCTTTTCTCGCTATCACAGGTTCAAACGGAAAAACGACAAGTAAAGAGCTTATAAAAAATGTTCTT
>JANLOW010000308.1:0-2306 GCA_031366785.1 Bacteroidota bacterium
TCTTTCATTATTATCATCTTTTTGAAGATAATTTAAAACCAATTCATCGAGTTTTTCATTATCGGGAGGAGCAATTCCGTACTGAGCGAATTGCTGGGAAATTAATACCCTGCCTGTTTGAAGAATGTCTTCATGGGCAACAACTATTGACTGATCTGTTGCAATTTTATTTTGAATAAGATCCCATTTCAGATCTTCTGCCAAATGAAAATACTGATGTTCGAATTCGTGATCATCAATAGCTTTCTCTTGTCTGGTCTTAAGCATTCTCTTTAAAAAATCATCCGGCAATGGAAGTTTATTTTCTTCAAGGAATGTCGTTCGAATATCTTTCTGAAATTTTTTATCACTTTCTTTTTCAAAATAAGAAGCGATTCCTTCACGGATTTTAGCTTTGAATTCTTCTTCATTGTGAACGACGTCTTCACCAAATGCTTTATCAAAAAACTCCTGGTTTAAATCTGCTTTCTCAATTTTATTAACTGTCTTAACAGTAAAATTATAATCAGCGTTTAATGAAGGCGCGTTTTTTTCTGTCTTCAACATGGCTGAAACTTCCGTTTGATTCTTTAACGCATTTATAGGATTAAAACGAACTACTTCATCCTTCTTTATACCAATGAATTTTTTCTGTTCATCTGCATCTTTAATCATCTCAATGGAAAGTGTAGTTGTGGTTGTATTTCCTCCCTCTTTTAATTCACCATTTTCATTTAATTCGGCGAATTCACCGTAAAGAACAGAAGTAATTTCAGAAGATTCCGGATTTGAAAATTTACCATAACGACGACGCATTTCATTGATATCATCGTCGACCATTTTGTCGTCAACTTTTATCAGATAAAATGGAATTTTTGATTCAGGCATGCTCACATTCACGGCAGGAGCTATTCCGATTTCATAGTCAAAACTGAAGTTTTCACCTTCTGCAAAAGTTAATTGTTCAAGTTTCTGAACGGGAAGCGGAGAACCTAATACATCAATGTTATTATCACGCAGATAATTTACAAGTTCTTCGCCCAATAACCGGTTCAACTCTTCAACAAGAACATCTTTACCGTATTTCTTTTTGATGATTCCTGCCGGAACATGTCCAGGCCTGAAACCGGGAATATTGGCACTCTTCCTGTAATTTTTTATGGTTTCATCAACTCTTGGCTGATAATCCTCAGGCTTCACTTCGATGGTAATAATGGCGTTTAATTCACCATTCTGACGTTTTGAAATATTCATATTATTCGTATCAAGTATCAGGTATCAAGTATCATGATACTTGATACCTGATACTTGATACAATTTTTTATGTGCGGGCGAAGGGACTCGAACCCCCACGGATTGCTCCGCCAGATCCTAAGTCTGGTGCGGCTGCCAATTACGCCACGCCCGCGTAAATTGTGATGATTTTAATTTAGAAAGGACGCGAAGATACATTTTTTTTCTTTCCTTTCATTTGTAATTATGGAAAAACCCTGTTTTTTTATCTCTGATTAGTAATCATTCTTATGCAATTCATAAAATCCGGAAAAGGGTCAAATAAAAGCGATGAAGAATTAATATTCTCTTATCGCACAAATACGGATACACTTATTATAGGAATACTTTTTAACCGGTATAGCCATCTTGTTTTCGCTGTTTGTATGAAATTTCTGAAAAATGAAGAAGACAGCAAAGATGCCGTAATTCAGATATTTGAAAAAATCCCGCGCGACTTAACTGTGTACAACATACACAACTTTTCCTCCTGGCTGCATACGGTTACAAAAAATTATTGCTTTCGATTTCTTTCGAAAAAAAAGAATTACCCTCTCTATACAGAAGATATTCCCGACAGTATTGAAAAAGAGGAAAATAGTTTTGAAGAACATTATCTTCCTTTTCTTGAGGATGCTATTAGCCTGTTAAATAAAGAACAACAAATATGTATCGATTTATTTTATATTAAAAAAATGAGCTATCAGGAAATTAGTGAAAAGACAAAATTTAGTTTGAATGAAGTAAAAAGTTATATTCAGAATGGTAAAAGAAATCTGAAAATTATCCTATTGAAAAAATCAAATGACAACATATAAACCGGAAAAATTTCCAGACAATCATTTAAGCAGCGATGATTTATTAAAATATCATCGTCGGCAGTTTTCTGGAAATGAATATACAATTATCGAAAACCACATTTTGCATTGTGAACTTTGCTCTGATGCTTTAAAAGGCCTCACTGAAATGGACAATGCAAAACATATTTATTCAATTACACATGAGTTAAAAAGAAGAATGAAGAAAAGGCTGAAATCAAAGCAACCAATCTTTTC
>JANLOW010000386.1:0-5619 GCA_031366785.1 Bacteroidota bacterium
CAAATCACTATTGTTCGGTACCTTTAGGATATTTAATTCTAAGAGATTTAACAAAATATTACTACTATTTTTCGTTGCGAAACGTTGCGCATCTTCGCGCCCGTTGCGTTAAAAATCAGACGTTGGCTAAATAAAACGCAACGAGCGCGAAGATGCGCAACGTTTCGCAACGAAAAATAGTAGTAATATTTTGTTAAATCTCTTAGAATTAAATATCCTAAAGGTACCGGACAATAGTGATTTGCAAAACTACACAGTGGGGAATTAAATAAGCATTAAACACAAATAATTATTAATTCAAAACAACAAATATCAAGAAAACCCTCGTGTACTTTCCATCAACATCTTTACATTATCTTTACAAAAACCCTGATCTTCTCTTGTAATAAACTCGTAGATAATTCCGGTTAATATTGATGGCTTTGTAAATACCTGAACAAGTCCGGGGCATTTTAACGGATCCTTGGATGCGAATTCAGCGAATCCCTTATTCTCCCATTCTCTCATAGTTTTTTCTACATCATCAACATGATAAGCGATATGATGTATGCCACCAACATTATTTCTTTCTGAAACCCATCTTCCAACAATAGAATCCGAAGTGCCATCGGAAATAAATATTTCAGGAGCTAAATGATAGGTAGAAAATTCTCCTCCGAAATAAAGCTCGGTAAGCCATGGCATATTCCCATTTATTTGTTCAGAGGGTAGCAATACTAAACAATCGGCAACGGATTTATCTTCAAATTCAATTTGAAATCCCTGAGGCAAATCTTCTGCTATTCTATATCCGAAACATTTAGAGAAAAATTCTGCAGTCTGAAATCTGTCTTTTACCCGATAGGCTATGTGGTCAATTCTCATTTGGAAATTATTTTTATTTTAGTCAATGTATCCTTTAACACCGCCTATGGTCAATAAAAAAGGATGGAATGCTAAAAATTATAGGTGAACAATTATATTCTTAGTTGTCAATTTTATAAAATGAAATTTATTTTGAAATTCAATTTTTGCCGATCACAGATGTTTTCTTACAATTTTAAATAGGCTTTAGTTTTCATCAGTAGTTAAAATGTGTAAAATTTTTAATTATTAGAACAAAGTGGTCTTTTATAAATTCAATTGACAAGCTTTTCTTACAGTTTACGAATAACAATAAATTTATTTTTTCAGTGCTTGCAAATACTTTCATTGTAACATTTGCCTGTCAAATTACTTTAACAATCTATGAAATCATTGATAAAAAGTATCATTCCGGCTAATAGCCTTCTTTACAAATCAATCAGAGAAATTTATAATTTCAGATTCTGGCATCCAAAGGAATGGCGTAATGATATACTTCAGGATTATGCAGACTTTAAGGGAAATGTAAAATTTGTTCAGATTGGTTCGAGCAATGGAATTACAGCAGATCCTATTACACAATTTATTAAGGGAAATAACTGGCATGGTATACTTGTAGAGCCAGTTAGATATATTTTTGAAGAACTAAAAAAAAATTACAGCAGCATAAAAAACAGATTGATATTTGAAAATTGCGCGATTGCTAATGAAAACGGAAAATTAAAATTTTATCGTTTAAAGAAAAGTGATTCGGAAGATCTTCCATTTTGGTATGAACAATTGGGTTCACTCAATAAAGAGGTTGTATTAAAGCATAAAGATTCCATTCCGAATTTTGATAATTTATTTATTGAAGATACGGTTGATGCTATTACATTTAAAAACCTCGTTGACAAGCATTCTATCAAGAAGATTGATTTCATTCAGATTGATGCAGAAGGATACGATTATGAAATTTTAAAAATGATTCCTCTTTCTGAATTTGATGTTGATTTTATCATGTTTGAAAATAGGCATCTTCCTGAGAAGGATTATAAACAAGCTATTAAAATGCTGAAAGAAAATGGTTTTCAGGTTGGAACTAAATATAAAGACACCATTGCAGTGAAGAAAGAAATTGTATCTTATCTTAAACCTTCGAAAACAAATCGATCTTTCAATAATTTTAACGATAAAAAAACAAGCCCTATTGAAATAGCCGGATAATAATTAACCATTATCCTATTTTTTCCTTTCATCTTTTTAAGGTTTCTTTGTGAACTATGGAAAAGTTTGCAAAGATCATCCTTCACCCCAAAAAGGAGCGTTCAATTAAATTATTTCATCCCTGGCTGTTCTCAGGAGCAGTGGCTAAGACGGATGGCAACCCTTCCGAAGGAGAAATTGTTGAAATTTTTACTAACGACGACGAATACCTGGCTACTGGTCATTTTCACAATGGCTCCATCAAAGTCCGTATTTTTTCTTTTGTAAAAACAGATGCCGGTGAGGATTTCTGGTTCAATAAATTGTCTGATGCTTATCATCTTCGACAAAGTCTTGGAATTACTGAAAATGAAAATACAAGTATGTACAGACTTGTTCATGGTGAAGGAGACGGACTTCCGGGTTTAATCATCGACATCTATGGTACTGCTGCCGTTATTCAGACTCACACATTGGGTATGCATAAACAAATACCGAATATTTTATCGGGATTAAAAAAAATATACGGTACAGGACTGGATACCGTTTATGACAAGAGTTCAGATACCATGGGAAAGCAAGGTGTTGAACAAACTATAAATAGCTTTCTGATGGGAGACGTTCAGGAAAAAATATTGAAAGAGAACGATATATTATTCAAAGTTAATTGGGTAGAAGGACAAAAGACAGGTTTCTTTCTTGACCAAAGAGAGAATCGCAAGCTTTTAGAAAAATATTCGGCAGGGAAAAAAGTGTTAAACACCTTTTCATATTCAGGTGGGTTTTCAATGTATGCTTTAAAGGGCGGAGCTACTGTGGTTCATTCTGTTGACAGCTCAAAAAAAGCGATAGAGCTTTCAACAATTAATGCACAACAAAATAATTTTGGTGATAAGCATTCAGTCTTTGCCATTGATGTATTCGATTTTTTGAAAAAGTCAGACGAGAAATATGATATTATCATTTTAGATCCTCCCGCTTTCGCAAAGCATTTAAGTTCGGTAGATAATGCAATGGTTGGTTACAGAAATTTGAATACAGAAGGCCTTAAGCGGGTAGCAAAAGGTGGAATGCTTTTTACATTTTCATGTTCACAGGTTGTTGATCGTGCACTTTTCAGAAAACTAATTTTCCAAGCTGCTGCACAAGCAAAAAGAAATGTTCGAATCATACATCAACTTTCACAAGGACCTGATCATCCGGTTAGTATTTATCATCCCGAAGGAGAGTATTTGAAAGGACTAGTGATGGTAGTAGATTAGTTTTATTGAAGATTGATCCCGATAGTTAAAGACGTCAATGCTGTCTAAACATGTGCCGTCCACTTGCCGCCAATGTATTTCAGTTACATCTAAAAACTCTAGTTCGGCGGCAAGTGGATGGCACACCCGAACCAAATGCACTTTGTCATCCAGAAGGAACTTGTGAGTTTAATGTTTATGCCGTCGCAGTGTAGGTTTATTTTTCGGTTCTTTAAACCCACAAGTTCCGCTAGCTGGCGGATGACAACCATGCTGAGTGTACATGTTCAGTCCACTTGCCGCCAATGTAATTTAGTTTCAGTTAAGAACTCTAGTTCGGCGGCAAGTGGGCGGTTCTCCCAAACCAAATACACTTAGTCATCCGCCAGCTGGCGGAACTTGTTGGTTTAAAGAATCTGTCTTAAACTTAATTCTAAAGTTGAATTAGTTATTTATTATAAATTTGCGGAGAACTAACAGATCTTTATTTTGCAGTCCCAAAAAAAATTATTAGCCTGATGCAAAAGCTATGGGAATAAAGGTTTATCTGGAAAAAAATCATTCTACATTTTTACAAAAAAACAAGTGCAGGTAAATTCTACATATCGTGACGTTTTAAAAATTGCTTTGCCGGTAATGGTGGGAAGTATTGCAATGACAATACTCAATATAACAGATACTGCATTTCTTGGAAGGGTTGGTGAAACAGAGCTTGGAGCTTCTGCAGTGGGTGGTGTGCTTTATTTTGCTTTTGCTATGATTGGCGTTTCTATCGGAACAGGTGCGCAGATAATGATAGCAAGGCGTTCAGGAGAAAAGAAAGAAGGAAATATCGGTGAAATTTTCGATCATAGCCTGCTTATACTTTTAGTGCTGGGTATAGTACTTTTCTCTATTCTTAAATGGGGCTCCCCTTACATTCTCAAATTAATTCTTGATTCGCCTGAACTTGTTAAGTCGACAAGCGAATTTCTTGAATACAGATCGTATGGATTAATATTTTTAATGATAGCAACGGTCTTTCGCTCCTTTTATGTGGGTATTGCACAAACAAAAATATTTGGAATATATTCTTTTGTAATGGCGGCAGTTAATTTCCTTTTCTGCTATGTGTTAATTTTCGGACATTTCGGTTTTCAGTCAATGGGAATTATGGGTGCCGGCATTGCTTCTACTGTGGCTGAATTTATTGCTCTCATCTATATTTTTCTTTATACATTATTCAAATCAACTATTAAAGAGTATAAACTTTTTCAGTTTTCAAAAATAAATAAAAGTATGATGAAAACGATAATGGATCTTTCTTTACCTCTTGTCGTTCAAAATCTTTTGTCAATGGGTTCCTGGTTCATCTTTTTTGTTTTTATTGAAAAAATAGGAAAACACCAACTTGCCATTTCGAATATTGTTAGGGGAGCGTATATGATAAACATGACTCCTATCTGGGGTTTTTCGGTGGCGGCGAACAGCATGATCAGTAATATTATTGGTCAGTCTAAACAAGAAGAGGTCTTTGCTTTATTAAAAAAAATAATACGGATAACCATTTTGATAACTTTAGTTATGATTACCCTAAACCTTATTTTTCCTCTGGAATTATTAGGTTTATTTACGAGTGATGATAAAATTATCCATGATGCAGTCAGCTCTCTACGTATTGTTGATTTAGCTATGATATTTTTTTCATTTGCAATTGTATCAATTAGCGCTGTCAGTGGTACAGGCGCCACTCGGGTAGCTCTGAACATTGAAGTAGCCGCCATTGCAATTTATCTTGTCTATAATTATATCATCACTTTTGTACTGCACAGCACTATTGAAATGCTTTGGATGAGCGAAGTAATTTACTGGTTATTTACTGGAGTTGCTTCTTACATGTATATTAAGTCGATGCGGTGGATGAGGATTAGGGTTTAGTCGGGGGTACCGAGTATCGGGTATCGGGTATCGAATACAAGAATCAATTCCGATGACTACCAGGAAAAAATTAAGAATCAAGAATCCCCACACGTGGCGTATCCAGGTACAAGTAATAAAGTTTTTTAATTATTATAAGTCATTATTGCAATTGCTAAAAACAATATTAACATTTCAACTGAAAAAAATACTCGATACCCAATACAAGATACTAGATATTAGATATTAGATATTAGATATTAGATATTAGATATTGAATATTGGATACTAGATACTAAATACCCAATACCTTTCCTAATAACTAGGTTTACAACTTTTGCGGGATCCATGGCAGGGATAAATCAAAATTCCTGTAATTTGCATTATGTCAAAAAAGCCAGCGATCGTATTTTTTGGGACTCCGGAATTTGCTGTTCCGTCGCTCGAAATATTA
>JANLOW010000281.1:0-5925 GCA_031366785.1 Bacteroidota bacterium
CTGGTTCAGGTGTATAATGTTTCGCTGAAGTGAAGCATGTCTGAACGTTGATTTAGCTGATTATAGGATTTCACTGATTGATACAATTACTCTCAGCGTAATCCAATAATCAGCTAAATCCTGGTTCAGACAACTGATTATAGGATTACACTGATAAATACAATTACTCTCAGCGTAATCCAATAATCAGCTAAATCCTGGTTCAGACATTTTTTTATTCAACAACCTTTTTACCTCTAAACTTTGCGCTCCGAAATTAATAAGCAATCCGATTTCAAGATTGTAAGCTTCAAGGTAGTTGATAGCCTGAGCAAAATGTACCTTTTCTAAATGGATCAATGCTTTTAGTTCTAGCGATATCTTTTTATACAATAAGAAATCTACCCTTCGAGTTCCTATTTCTTCTCCTTTGTATAGTACTGGCATAACAAATTCCCTGTCAAATGGAATCAAATTTTTACTAAACTCAATTTCCAGTGCGCGTTGATAAATTACCTCTTGAAAACCATTTCCTAATTCCCTGTGAACCTCCATAGCTAAACCAATAATCAGAGATGTCTCTTCGGAGTATTTGTAATTTTTATTAATCATATTCGAAGTACGATAAACTAAGAACACATATCAACCAATAAAAGCAGGAATATAAATGTGGAAAACAATTCAGCATAATCCCTCAATCAGCCAAATCAAAGTTCAGACAAAAGAGTGTGCCATTAGGATGCATTCGTTTAAGATCACCATCGAAAATTCCGTTGATAAGGACAACTCAGACAAATTATTCTAATCATATTGGAATTCTAATAAAATTTCAATTGCAAAATACCGGTTTAATATAGAAATCAATAAACCTACTGAACAATTAATTTTTTAATTACCGAATATGAATCGGTATTAATCTTAAGTAAATAAATTCCTTTTGAAAAAGAAGATAAATCTATATTGACAGATGATAAATTATTTGCATCAACCATTTTAACAACTTCGCCTGTTATGTTCAATACTTCGATCTTAATATCTGAAAGCGAAGGGGAATATAAAATCGTTATTGTGCCATTCGTAGGATTCGGATAAACTGAAAATAATTTATCGTTCTCAAATTCAGAAACTCCATTTATTATATCTATAAAAACACAATCATCATTCTTACATCCATTGGCATCTGTAACTGTTACACAAAATGTGTCTGTAGATGTTATTGAAATTGTCTGACCTGTTTCTGATGTTGACCATAAATATGAACTAAAGCCTGAGCCTGCATTTAACTGATAAGAAATACCATTCACTATCGTATCCGGGCCAAGATTAATTGTTGGTAATGGATGTACAGTTGCAACTGTAGCAATACGATTACTCGGACACGTTCCATTATTCGCCTGTGCATAGTAAGTAGTAGTTTGCGAAATTACCGGTGTTGTTAATGTATCACCAAATCCAACCTGATTCCCTCCGCTTGCTGCATCAAACCATATAACTGCATCTGCATCGGTTGCATTAATTTTTACAATCCCCTGCCCGCAACGCTGATTCGTGTAAGTTGCCGGATCTGCCGGTAATGAATTGATAGTCGCTGTTGCTGCAATTCGGTTGCTTAAACATCCATTATTTGATTGTGCATAATATGTTTTCGTAGAAGTAAGTGATGGGGTTGTAAAAGTAGCACCGGTATCCACCTGACTTCCTCCACTTAATGAATCAAACCATAAAATCGGATCGGGTGAACTTGCTGTTAATACAACTGTTCCGGGCCCACAGCGTTGCATTGAAGAGGTACCGGGATTGGATGCCGGCGTACCTATTGTTGCTATTGTAAGTATACGACTGCTCCGACAATTTCCATTCGTCGCCAGTGCATAATAATTTGTCGTTGCCGATAATACAGGAGTTGTAAATGAAGTTCCAGTTCCAACAGAACTTCCTCCTGATGGTGTATCATACCAGGTAACCGAATCTGAAGAAGTTGCCGTAAGTGTAAGTGTTCCTGAACCACAACGGCTATCACCAATGGTTACGGGATTTGCAGATACAGGATAAACAGTTGCAACAACAGGAATTCGTGCACTAGGACAATTAGTTCCTGTCTGAACATAATATGTAGTTGTTGAATTTAATGAAGGCGTTGTAAAAGTTGAGCCTGAATTTAACGAGGATCCTCCTGAGGAAGAGCCATACCAATAAATAGTTGATGAAGCACTTGCGCTGAGTAATAACGTGCCATTTCCGCATCGCGAATTATTTGTAACAGATGTTGGCGCGGCAGGAGTTATATTAATTGTAAATGTTACCAATGAAGAATTCCGCGCCGGATAAACATCATTGTTATTATTTGTAAAACAATTAAATGTATAAGTACCACCCGCCGATGTATTAATTGTTGTAGTAAATGTTACTGTATCAGAAGACGCACTGAAGGTTTGATTTATCGTTTGAGTAATAGCTCCAGTAATTTCAATAGTAACAGGAATATTTGCAACGGATTGATTACCGAAGTTTCTAAGCTCAACTTTAATTTGTGTATTAGCATTGCCGCAGGTTGCAGATGTAGGGGATACTATTGCAAGGACGGTTGTATACGTAAGTTTGTTTGGTTCAACTCCCAAAGCTCCGGTTTTTACAATATAACCCTCTTCGTTATTAAAGCCGAAGCTGCCCGAATGTCCGGCAATAATATATCCGCCATCGGATGTTTGCTGGCCACTATAACCGTGATCATGATTATCACCACCATAAGCATTTGACCAAAGTGAATCACCGGCTGAATTTGTTCTCAAAAGCCACATATTAGGAAAAAGACCACCGGTACTGGAGGTAGTACCACTGGCAATAAATCCACCATCGGATGTCGTATCAACTCTGTGTAAATCATCCGGCTGTGAGCCACCGAAAGATTTTGTCCACAAGACAGTACCACCTGTATCTGTTTTAACGATGTAGCCATCATCGCCGGTAGTCATCGTATTAGTATTACCTGCCAGAATAAAACCATCCGAAAGTAAAGTGACACATTCTATATTATCTGTTTGTATCGAACCAAATCGTTTGGTCCATATAACTGTACCTATAGAATTAGTTCTGGTAAGATACTGATCAAGTCCGTTTGCACCATTGTAGCTTTGTCCTCCAAGAATAAATCCTCCATCTGAAAGTAATTTAACAGAATTGGCATCATCGTAATTGGAAGGGCCATTCGATCCTCCGTATCTTTTAGTCCATAATGTATCGCCGGTACTGTTCGTACGAACTAAAAAAGCATCATAATATTGTGCCGGAGCTGTTGTAGTATATCCAACGATAGCATAACCATTGTCAGCTGTTTGAATAATATCCTGAGCTCTCTCTTTTCCTGAACCCGTATAAAATTTTACCCATTGCTGTTGACCGGCCGAATTTAGTTTTAAATATAATGCATCATCCGAAATTCCTGAAACACTAGAGGTATATCCGCAAAGAGCAAATCCACCATCGGAAGTAGGAATGACTTTATAAAAAAGATCTTTTTTACTTAAAGGACCATTGTACGTAAATGTCCACGTGGTATCTCCGCTACTATTCAGCCTTACAACATAAGCATCTGTATCATTTGCGGAAAAATCGGATGTGTAGCCGGCGACAATATATCCTCCTGCAGGTACTTCGCGTATACAACGAAAAACATCGGTACTGTTTTTACTGAATAATTTTTCCCAGGTTGTCTGTGTTTTTCCGTCAACAAAGAACAGCGCTATTAGTGTTATAATAATAAATAATTTCTTCATTGAAAATAATAATAGTTTACATCGTAAAAGTAAAAAAAATAAACCTGCTTTTTAACAGGTTTATTTTTTTACTCGAATTTGTTTACTGAATAATTAAAGTCCGTGTTGCTTTCCCTTCCGAAGAGAAAATGGTTAGGTAATAAATACCTTTTGAGAATTCTGTCAGATTATATTTTTTATTAAACAAACCCGAACTGCTGTGTGAATCCGAAATAATAATTTTTCCAATCACATCTGTTATCTGCAGGTCAAATCGTAATAATGGATCATTAACTTTTACATTTAATAATCCCTGCGATGGATTTGGATAAATCTCAATGGTCTTGTCAAGAAAAGATTCTTTGCTGATATTATCAATAACTGTTACCGTTATCGAATCAGAATTCTGACAACTGTGAGAGTCTGTTACGATAACAGAATAAACACCCGCGGAATTAACATGGATCGTTTGTGTTGTTGCATTTGTACTCCATAAATAACTTGCAAAGCCCGGTCCGGGATCAAGAGTATAGGATTGGCCGGAATTTATTGCCAGCGTAGGTGGTCCTAAATCGACAGTAGGAATTAGATATATCGTAGCAGTTGCAGGAACACGATTACTGCTACATGTGCCATTAGAAACTTCTGCATAAACGGTTGTTGTAATATTAAAGGTTGATGTATATGTCGGGCCTGCATTTAAAAGATTACCTCCAGTAGCCTGATTATACCATGAAATAGTATTTGCAGATGTAGCAGTAAGTGTAAGTTGAGCCGGACCGCAATGATTTGCATTTGTAATTGTTGGATTGGCAGGCATTGCATTTATAGTTGCAAGAGCAGAAACCGGATTACTTGTGCATCCAGTAATTCCAGAAACTGCATAATACGTTGTATTTGTTGTAAGTGTCGGTGTTACAAATGTTGCACCCGTGCCTACTATGTTTCCACCCGGAGCATCGTACCATGTTATTGGATCCGGTGATGTTGCAGTAAGTGTAACAGATCCATTGCCACAACGAGCTGCACCGGTTGTCAAAGGATTTGCAGAAGGTGTTCCAATAACTGCTTCCACAGAGACTCGGGTACTCGGACAATTGTTTCCGGTTTGAGCGTAGTAAGTTGTAGTGGAAGTAATAGTAGGTGTATTAAAGCTTGTTCCATTTGCAAGCGGAGAACCGCCGGATGCCGCACTATACCAGAAAATAGAATCAGATGCAGTTGCTGTTAATGTAACTACGCCGGAGCCGCATCGTGAGCCACCATGAACCACAGGTGGCGGTGTAATATTTACTGTTGCAGTTACAGGAGTTCTTGAACTGTTACAACCATTCCCGTTAGCCCTTGCATAATAAACTGTTGTTGTACTTAATGAAGGTGTAGTAAACGTTTGTCCCGTACTTACCTGTGTCCCGCCTGTAGCTGCAGTCCACCAGGTAATACTATTTAATGACTGAGCTGAAATTACCAATGAACCACTTCCACAACGGGAAGCCCCTGTTCCTACAGGGGGATCAATGGTTATTATATTTGCTGTAACAGGCACACGCGGACTTGGACAAACAGTACCTGCTTCAACATAGTAAGTTACAGGATTTGCTAAAACAGGCGTAGTATAAGTTGATCCCGTGTTTATAGAGGAGCCGCCGGAGGAAACAGTGTACCATGTTATTGGATCAGTTGAACTCGCACTAAGAGTCACCGATGCAGGGCCACATTGAGTTACACTTGTAACAGTCGGAATAATGGCTGCATTTATAATTGCACTAACAGCTTTAGGAGTGCTCGGACAAAAAGTTCCGGCTATTGCATAATATGTAGTTGTTGAATTTAAATAAGGAGTTGTAAATGGACTTCCAAAAAACATCTGTGTTCCATTTGATGCGGCATTGTACCAGTAAATAGGATCCGGAGATGAAGCAGTTAAAGTTACAGTTCCCGGTCCACAATGAGTTACATTTGATGCAGTCGGTTGTGCAGATTGCGAACGGACAATTGCATTAACGGCTATACGGTTTGCACATGATACATCTTCCAGATAATATGTTGTAGTAGAAGAAATACTTGGAGTTGTAAAACTATTCGATGTGCCAAGTGCAGAACCTCCTGTTGGAACATCATACCATGCAACCGAATTTGATGAATTCGACGATAGCGTTACTGTACCTGTTCCGCAGCGGGAACCATCAAAAGC
>JANLOW010000441.1:0-6018 GCA_031366785.1 Bacteroidota bacterium
ACTTTATTCCAATGTCTAATTATTTTCATTTTGTCCCTTTTTTGGGGTGATTAACACAAATACATTTGAGGGTAATAAACAGAAACTCTCGAAATGTCAACCAAAAAGATCCAGTCTAAGCCCAGTCATCAAATATCCGGCAGACCGCAGCCTCGTTTTAAGAGGATTGTGATTATCAATGAAAACAATGTTGATCTTTTTATCAATGAAGCTCTTCTCAATGAAATTAGTTTATCGCGGGAGGTAAAACGCGAAGACAGCCCTTTAAAAGTTATTAACGAGCTTAAGCAAACAGATCGCTTAAGTGATGTTCCTGAGCTCATTTTTCTTGATTTAAAAATGGAAAGTAAAAACGGCTATAATTTCCTGGATGAATTTAGACTTCTCTCCGATTTTGTCCGCAATAAATGCAAAATCGTTATCATAACATCTCCAGAACATAATGAAGATAAATTCCGCATCTTAATGAATCCAAGCGTTATCCGATTACTCGTAAAGCCTGTCGATGTTTTTCAAATAAAAGAAATCATAAATTTATAAAACAACATAATAATCTAATAATTAACCTATTAAAACATAAATAAAATGGAAATCATTCACAACCAAGTGCAAGACCAATCATTTTCTTTGAATTCAGTCAGAGGCGGAAGAAGAATTTCTGATTCCCTTCAATCTAATGAAAAAGAATTACTACAACAAATGTCGGAAGCCTTCACTATAATAAACGGAGGTCAATTCAAAAAACGTCGTCAAATCGCTTAATCACTTACCTATTTAGACTTGCTGAAACACAATCTAACAATCTAAAACTGTAAGAAATGAACAATTATATGCTACGTTACAAATATTCAATTATCGATTTCACCTTAATCTTACTAATCTTACTCATTGGTTTCAGGGTTATTTTTTAATGAAAGGGATTTTTTCATTTATTTTAACCTTGTGAAATTACTTACAAGTTAATAATGTGGTAATTTAGCAGGTGTGAAAGGGTTAAATAATACTGAACTGAAAGAATTTTTAGACGATAAAGTTCTCTATTATAATCATCAGCGATTCATTCAGTCTGATCCAATTTCTATTCCACATCGATTTTCTAAAAAAGAAGATATTGAAATTGCAGGATTCCTAACTGCTACAATTGCCTGGGGGCAAAGAATAACAATCCTTAAAAATGCCAATATTCTTTTTACTCAGATGGATGAAAAGCCACATGATTTTATTCTCAACTTTTCAAAAAAGGATCTTTTACCTTTTAAAAAATTCGTTCATAGGACCTTTAACGGTGTAGATTGTATTTATTTTCTGAAAGCGCTTCAGATTATTTACAGGGAAAAAAAATCGCTCGAATTATTATTTACTGAACACTTCAATGAAAAAACTGATATGGATTATAAAGCAGCCATAAGTGGCTGGCGGCAATTCTTTTTTAGCCTTTCCCATGAAGATAGAACTTTAAAACATTTCGCCAATCCCCTGGAAGGTTCTGCTTCAAAAAGAATTAATATGTTCCTCCGATGGGTAATAAGGAAAGATTCTTCTAGTGTTGATTTTGGCCTTTGGAAACTCAAACCTTCGCTATTGACTTGCCCTTTAGATGTTCATTCGGCTCGCGTAGCAAGAAAACTTGGGCTTTTGAAACGAAATCAAAACGACTGGCAGGCCGCCGCCGAACTTACCGACAAACTTAGAACCTTTGATCCTAACGATCCTGTCAAATATGATTTTGCTCTCTTTGGATTAGGTGTGTTTGAGAAATTTTGAATTATTATCTTTGACCAAATGCACTTTATATACCCGGGTTTTCTTTTCGCTCTCACCGCTCTCGCCATTCCTATCATCATTCATTTATTTAATTTTCGGCGATTCAAAAAAATTTACTTTACTAACGTTCGTTTTCTTCGGGAAATTCGACAGGATACTCAATCACGCTCACGTTTACGACATCTCTTAATTTTAATAAGCCGTCTTCTTGCTGTTACTTGTCTTGTTTTAGCTTTCGCCCAGCCTTATATTCCTGTAACTAACAAAAAGATTGAAGCAGGGATAAAAAGGATAAGTATTTATATAGATAATTCTTTTAGCATGGATGCCATCGGGAAAAATGGCAGTTTGTTGGAATCAGCAAAAAAGAAAGCCAGAGAAATAGCTTTAGCGTATAAGCCTTCGGATCAATTTCAGATTTTGACATCAGATTTTGAAGCCAGGCACCAGCGATTAATAAGCCGGGATGAATTTTTGCAACTTGTTGATGAAGTTAAACCCGGGTCTTCTGTTAAATCGCTTTCGGAAGTAATTCAACGTCAGCAGGAAGCGATTTCATCTGGCGAAGAAAAAACAAGTAAAAAGGCTTTCATTATTTCTGATTTTCAAAAAAGCACTACAAACGATGAACTTCAGGCTGATACATCTATACAATTTTCATTGGTTCCTGTTGAAGCATCACAAATAAATAATTTATATATCGATACATGTTATTTGTCAACGCCATTTGTACAACTCAATACTCCGAATGAACTTACTGTAATTATTCGTAACAGAGGAAATACAAATTCGGAAAATATTCCTTTAAAATTTTCCATCAACGGTATTCAAAAAGCAATTGCCAGTGTCAATGCTCCAGCCGGATCTTCCGGTGAAGCTAAGCTTTCATTCACTCTTTCTGAATCAGGATGGCAGGAAGCAGTTCTTTCAATTACAGATTTCCCGGTGACTTTCGATGATAATTTTTATTTTGTTTTCAATGTCAGGAAGAATCTAGAAATTCTTTGTATCAATGGAAAAGAAATAAGTCCATCTCTAAATGCTGTTTTTAATAACGATGAATATTTTCATTTGCGAAATACTTCTTCCGGACAAATTGATTATTCGTCCTTTCCAACAATGCAGCTTATCGTTTTAAATGAAATAAATTCCTTTTCAAGCGGTATGATTCATGAATTACAGAAGTATGTCATTAAAGGAGGAACGGTGTTTATAATTCCTTCTGAAGAAGCAGAATTAACATCATATTCAGACCTTATGACAACTCTTGGAATAGATTCATACTCACAAAAAATTTTATCTGCCGACAAAGTTTCTTCTATAGAAGAAAAAAATTCTTTGTTTGCCAATGTATTTGAAAAAGGAAAAAGTATTCCTGAGAATATGGATCTTCCGCTGGTAAATCAATATTATACATTTAAGCGAAGTATTAAAAGTAATACTCAAAACATAATGAAACTACAAAGTGGAAATCCATTTTTAATTGGTTCTATTTCCGGAAAAGGAAAAGTATATGCTCTTGCTGCTTCTCTCCAATCTGCTTCAGGAAGCTTTTCGAGACACGCTTTATTTGTTCCTGTTTTTCTAAGGGCCGCTCTTCAGGGATCTTCTGAAATTAAAACACCGCTAGTAATTGGACGTGATCATGATTTTATAATAAATGATTCGCTCATATCCAATGATAACATTTTTCACATTCAAAATAAGGCACTTAAATTAGATTTTATTCCTGAAAGCAGATTATTAAACTCCAATACAATTATTTCCATTCATGATCAGATAACGGTTGCTCAGAATTACGAGCTGACTTCAGGAAATAAACTTATTTCAGAGGTAGCTTTCAATTATGACAGAAAAGAATCTGATTTAAGTGTATTGTCGAACGAGGAGTTGGAAAATAAAGCGTCTTTATCCGGTTTTGCAAATATCAATGTTATTAATGCAGAAGGTATAGACCTTTCTCATAAAATTTCTCAACTTAACGAAGGCAAACGACTATGGAAGTATTTCATTATTGCCGCACTTTTATTTCTCGGAATTGAAATATTACTAATAAGATATTTTAACCGTTCAACCGTATAAAAAATGCCTATAAAAATTCTTCTTCAACGTGTAAATATTATTTCACCAGGCAGCGCTCATCACCTTACTGAAAAAGATATATTAATTGAAGGGGATAAAATAGTTAATATAGCAACAGCCGGAAGTATTGAAGTTGAAAATGCCGAAGTGATTAAAGGTGAAGGATTATATGTTTCATCCGGATGGTTCGATTTACATGTAAATTTTGGTGAACCCGGTGAAGAAAATAAGGAAGATATTCAAAGTGGATGCAGAGCGGCAATGCAAGGTGGATTTACCGGTGTGCTTGTAATGCCTTCTACTTTTCCTCCATTATCAAGTCGTCCTGCTGTCGAATTTATTTTACAGAAAGCAAAAAGCTCTCTTGTCACTATTCAAGTTGCAGGAACAATCTCTGAACAAAGAGAAGGATTGGAACTATCAGAAATGTATGATATGTTCCTGGCCGGAGTTCACGTCTTTACTGATGATAAAAGAGCCGTTCAGGATGCAGGACTCATGACACGGGCCTTACTATATGCACAGAATTTCAAAGGTAAAATATTTTCATTTGCAGAAGACAAACAATTGGCAGGAAAAGGTGTCGTGCATGAAGGATCAACTTCAACTATGCTTGGCTTAAAAGGGATTCCTAATGTTGCAGAAGAAATAATGATTAACAGAGATTTATCATTAGCAGAATATACGAATTCATCCATACATTTTTCGACGCTTTCTTCCGGAAAAAGCGTTGATCTCATTCGTAAAGCTAAAGCTAAAGGAATTAAAGTTACAGCTGACGTTTCGGCTATTAACTTGTTATTGGATGATAATTCACTTACCGGATTTGATACTCTTTTTAAATTAAAGCCTCCGCTTCGAAGTAAGAATGATAAAGAATTATTAATTGCAGGTCTTGTAGATGGAACTATTGATGGAATTTGCAGCGATCATTGTCCCCAGGAAATAGAAAAAAAGAAAAAAGAATTTGAACTGGCTGAATATGGTGCATCAGGTTTGGAAACTGCCTTTGCAGTTGCTCGTACAGCGACAAATAATAAACTAAGCTTACCTGAACTCATTTCAAAATTCACTTCTCATCCACGAAATTGTGCAGGATTAAAAACAGGGATTATTGAAAACAATCAACCGGCCGACCTTACAATCTTTTATCCCGATTTTAAATGGCTTGTTACCGAGAATCATATAAAATCTAAATCCAAAAATAATCCTTTTATCGGACATGAATTAACAGGTAAACCATTTGCCGTTATTAACAAGGGATTAATCGAATATTGTAAATAATAATGAACTTACTTGTTGTATGCCTTGGGAATATCTGTCGCTCGCCAATAGCGGAAGGAATACTAAGAAAAAAAATCGCTGATAATAATTTAGCAATAAAAGTTGATTCAGCCGGAACTGCCAATTACCATGTAGGAGAAGCACCCGATTCCAGAGCAATCGCTACTGCTAAAAGTTATGGTATTGATATTTCAAAACTTCGGGGAAGGCAATTCGTAAAAGATGACTTTGATCGTTTCGATCGCATTTATGCAATGGATGTATCGAATTACAAAAACATTCTAAAACTCGCACGAAATGAAGCGGACAGAAGCAAAATATATTATTTTCTTCATGATGGCAAAACCGGCTTAGATGTCCCTGATCCATGGTTCGGTGAACCTGAAGGATTTTATCTTGTTTTTGATTTAATTGATAAAGCGGCAGATAAAATTCTTGATGATATTAGTGGATAATTATTGGTAATTTGTTGTTTGTTATAAGTTAATTGTTAATTGTTGTTTACTTTATATTAAAATAATTTACAATGCCGCTTTATTTAATTCCTACATTTTTATCTGAAAATACCAATGTACTTCCAAATGAAGTTATAAAAATAGCCAGATCCATTGACGAATTTATTGTTGAGAATGAAAAAACAGCCCGGCAATTTTTAAAAAGTATACAAACTGATTTTCATCAGGACAAACTTGTGTTTCATTTATTGAATGAGCATTCGACAGCAAAAGAAATATCTTTATTACTTGAAGTTTTAAAGAAAAAAAAAGACATTGGATTGCTAAGCGAAGCGGGTTGTCCGGCTGTTGCTGATCCGGGATCTGCACTAGTAAAGATGGCACATGAAAATAATATTAATGTTATCCCATTAACCGGCCCTTCAAGTATTCT
>JANLOW010000472.1:0-3330 GCA_031366785.1 Bacteroidota bacterium
TTTTTGCTCATTTCAATTTCTGTAAGATTGTTTGTAATGCTTACTTTTTTTATTTCTTGTCCGATTGTATTGTAAATTCCAATGGTTCCATCAGTTAAAACATTTTTTTCAATGTGCACAATGATTTTTTTATTTATGACGGAAACAAAAAAGCTGGCTGGAGAATAATTGTCTTCAATCCCAGTGCAACTATTTACATTAAAGTATTGCGTAATGGATTGTCCGTAAGTACATCCGAAAGAATCGAGTGTCTGAGTTTCATAGTAAATACCATAATTCCCGGCACCATAGTAAGTATAATCTAAAACACTTGAAATATTGCCGGAGAGTTGGCCGTTGACAGTTAATACATAAATACCTCCGGGAGGCGAACCGCCATTTAAGATTAGTGGTGGATCATTTAAGCAGGCATCAGGAAAAGAATCAAGTTTAACGATTGTGGGAAATACAGTAATTTGTAATGGAGAGGAAGTATCGGATGCACAAACATTGCTTACTACAACTGTATAGACAAATGTTTGAAAAGTATCCACTCCTGCCATGTATGAATCTATATAGAATCCCAGAGTAGTTCCTAAAGGGATGTCAACTCCATTGAGCTGCCACTGATAATTATATTTAGATTGCATAGCAGTTTGAACCTGAACAGAGACCATATGTAGAGGCTGGTAAGGATTAAGTGGGCAAATCGTGTCTCCGTATGTATTATTTATTGTTACCGGGGGATGCGAGGAATAAATCACAAGATTGTTTCCGTTATCAAAACCATTAAGATCAGGAGACGAAGAATTGACGCGGATTCTATAAGCATCTCCATCGGAAACGTTTTGAGGAATTAAAGCATTAATGTTTCCGGGCTGATTGCTATTAATGCTTCCGATAACAACAGGGTTTGAAAAACCTCCAATTGAATCAGACAATTCTGCAGTGAAAACATTTGTGCTGTCAAAATTTTCTGTAATGTTGAAACCGATATTTATATTGCTGCCAAAACACAAAGGCGAATTTATTGTTGAAATTGCAATTACTCTAGCTGCACCTTTATCGCCTGCAACAATAAATTGGTTGGGTGTGCTGTTGTATGCATAATCTTTTAAAATTATCTCATAATGAAAATAATTGACGGAAATTATTTGCATTCTAATCCATCCAAAATAATTATTACCTGATTTAATAATTTTAACCGGCAAATAGTAATCAGTCAAAGTGCTCCAATTTCCTGTCTGATTAAAAGAGGCAGTACATGTTGTGTGGCTAGTTCCTTTAAGTGATTTAGCACCATTGCTCCAAATAAGATTACTATCTATTATGTTTCCGTAGTTTAATGCTGAGGGATAATTTGAAGACATGCCATAAAATGAATTTGAACCGATTGAAGTTATACTTGCACTTGATTTTACTTTTGGAGGCCTCATACTCGAACAGCCGCCAAGGTATTGATAATAACTTGACAGCAGAAAGTCCATGTTCCCATCATTGTCCAAATCCAAACTATCAATTGCCGTACACGGAGAACCACTACATAAAATTGTATCATCCGGAATTACATTCGTGTAAATAACCTGAGCGTTTGCAGCAGCAAACGAAAACATAATCATGATGATGAAAGTATAAAGATTTTTTAGTAGTTGTTTTTTCATTGTGTTTAAGTTTAAACTTTCTAAGCTTCACCGAGAGAGGCTTAATTTAGCAATAAGTTATTTTGTTATCGAAAAAGTTTTTGTTTCAAAATTCTCACCACTGCTCCATCTCATCACGTATATACCGGAAGAGAAGTTGCTCACATCAATTTGCATTTGCTCCTGATCTGTTTTTTCTGAAAAAACTATTTCCCCCAAAGCATTGGTAATTTGAATTTCTTTTTTCTCGGAAGAAGTAAATGTAAAAAAGATTTTATTGGAAGCAGGATTGGGAAAAATCAACACTTGATTTGACTTACTGATAATGTTGGTCCCTGATGTTACGGATGAGTCAGGCGTATATTCCCAAAAATCTTTATAAACTACATTTAGGTCCCAACCAGTACCGATATACCCCTTGCCGCCGATGGAAAATCCGCCTGCAAATACTCTTGGTGCTCCGCGGAAGTTCGCTTTCTGCGTCCAATTATTCGTGGAAGGGTCATACTCCCAGAAATCATTTTTAAAGTTGCCATCGTTACCGGTACCGATATATCCTTTGCTTCCGATGACAAACCCGACCGCCTGCTGCCTTGCACTTCCCCCGAAGTCAGCTTTCCGTATCCATGAGTTAATAGAAGGATCATACTCCCAGAAATCATTGTAAAAATTTTGATCATTGCCTGTACCGATATACCCTTTGTCTCCAATGGAAAATCCAACTGCACTACATCTTGCTGCTCCCCCGAAGTTGGCTTTCGGTGTCCATACATTAGTGGAAGGATCATATTCCCAGAAATCTTTTGTGAAATTGGGAAGACCATCATAACCGGTACCGATGTATCCTTTACTCACAATGGAAAACCCAACAGCATATTGTCTTGATGTTCCCCCAAAGTCGGCTTTCTGTGTCCATGTATCGGTGGCAGAATTATATTCCCAGAATGTATTTGTATAAGAGCCATCATAGCCGGTACCGATATACGCTTTGCTGTCGATAGAAAATCCTACTCTTGCCCAACTTGTTACTGTCCCGATTTTCTGTGTCCAGGCATTTGTGGAAGTATCATACTTCCACAAATCACCATAAAGGCTGCCGCCATCGCTGCGAGTTCCGAGATACCCATCGCCGCTTATGGAAAATCCGGCTGTACCGAATCTTGCTGTTCCTCCAAAATCGGTTTTCTGCGTCCAGGTATTTTGAGCAGTGCTGTCAGTAAATCCCGCAAGAAGAAGGTTTATAAGAATCAATACGTTTTTTTTCATTTATTTAAGTTTGAGAATTATTTCTCTACGATCACTTTTTCCGTCTTCATAAAATCATCTGTTTGTATTTGTAAAAAATAAATTCCTGGTTTTACATCTTCAGCATTCCATTCTAAAGAATGTTCACCTGCCATATAAAAATTATCAGAAATTGTTTGTACTAATCTTCCGTTCAAATCAAAGATTTTGAGAAACACTCTTTCTGATTTCTCTGACTCCCAAATAATGACTGCACTTTGATTGACCGGGTTGGGAATAATCTGCAATTGAAAAGGTTCAAATATTTCTGACGGTGAATTTTGTGATGCAAGTCTTGCACCTGATGTTTTCCCTGCATGAATGGAATGGTTTGGTTTGCTGTCGTAAGCATAACCCTTTACAGTAAAAGAAGAACTTCCAGACACTGTCAGTAACACCCAACCATAATATGATGCTGTTCCAACAT
>JANLOW010000491.1:0-4190 GCA_031366785.1 Bacteroidota bacterium
ATCAGCATCTAAATTTTGAATACTTAATACTTCATCACCGTCATTAACTAATTGAGAATTTAAAGAACCAGGGAAGATATTGACTAATTTATTTCCCATTAAACCGTCCGTACCAACACTAGCTTTTGAATTTTTCCTAATTATATCTTTCAGGTTGGCTTCAATTGACATTTCTACCTTGACAGTAGTATCACTAACAATCAATATTTCCTCAACTGTACCAATATCAATACCTGAATAACGTACGTTGTTGCCAGCTTGAAGTCCGCTAACATTATGGAAAGTGGCATAAAGTGTAATTGTTTTTCCGAACATGTTTTTATTGTTCCCAATAAAATATAAACCAATCACCAGTAATAGAACTCCTGTCACAACAAAAATTCCTAATTTAATATTATGATTTACTTCTTTATTCATAGTTAATCTAAATCTTCGTTTTCAAAGAAAGCATGTACTTTTGGTTCTTTAATTGATTTCAACTCTTCAAAGGAACCTTGTGCATAATTTATTCCATCGATCATCATTATAAGTCGGTTTGCCGTTAATCTGGCACAATGCATATCATGAGAAATAATAATAGATGTAGTGTTATAACTCTTTTGCATTTGAAGCATTAAATTACTTATTTCTCTTGCTGTAATTGGATCCAGGCCGGTAGTAGGCTCATCATATAAAATTATTTCAGGCTTCAGAACAAGCGATCTGGCAAGTCCAATTCTTTTTCTCATTCCACCGGAGAGCTCAGATGGCATTAAATCAATTGCATTTAACAGTCCGACCTGATTTAATGTTTCCTCGATTAATTCCTTTACTTCCATTTTGGATTTATGTTTCCCATGTCTTCTCAATGGGAATTCCAGATTTTCTCTTACAGTCATACTATCATATAATGCACTGCTTTGAAATAAAAAACCAATCCGCGCTCTTATTTTATCCAAACCTGATTGTTTTAATTGACTTATTTCTTCACCAAAAACTTTTATAGAACCGGAATCATAATTTAATAATCCTACAATACATTTTATAAGTACCGATTTACCACACCCTGATTTACCAAGTACTACTACATTTTCACCTTTATTAATTGTTAAATTGAAGTCAATAAGTACATTATTATCACCAAACGATTTATAAAGATGGTTAATTTCTATTATAGGATCACCATACTCCTTAATATTATTATCATGCAAACTTTGATAAACAATTTTATCTTTCATATGAATCCCAAAAACTCGGTAATCTGAACAGCTATTAGATCTATTATAAATACAAGAAGGGAAGAAATTACTACAGCAGAATTCGCCGAACGCCCCACTCCTTCTGTGCCTTTCTTTGAATTATAACCTTTGTAACAACCAATCAGGCCAATGGCAAAACCAAAAAAGAATGTCTTAATAAAAGCCGGAACCACATCTGTAAATTCGAGACTTTCAAAAACCTGATGAAAGAAAAGTGTAAGACTAATGGCTCCTTTAACTTTCACAGCTAGATAAGAGCCATAAAGTGCAATGGCATCACCAATAATAACAAGAATGGGTATCATAATCGTAGTACTAATTATTCGTGACACTACAATATATTTAAATGGATTAGTTCCGCTCACTTCCATTGCGTCAATTTGTTCTGTTACTTTCATCGATCCTAATTCAGCACCTATACTTGATCCAATTTTTCCAGCACAAATCAATGCAATAATAACAGGTCCTATTTCACGAATGATGCTTATACCAACCATTAGAGGCAACCAAGATTCTGCCCCAAATTCAACAAGAGTCGGACGGGATTGCAAAGTAATCACAAGCCCAATAATAAATGCTGTGAGCCCAACCAATGGCAATGATTTGTATCCGATCTCATAGGATTGTTTAACGACTTCTCTAAATTCATAAGGCGGAATAAATACTTCTTTAAAAAATCTTAAAGCAAATTTTGAAATCTCCCCCGCTTCATTAAAAAAAATCCGCAGTCCTGGAGATAAAAAAGGCAGAATCCCCTTTCCCTTTAAATCATTCGTTTGGTTGTTCATAAATACAAAGTAAATCTCAATTTATTCTTTATTCCCAGAAGTAAAGATAGATTCTTTAATTCTTCAGTATTATCAGCTATTAATTTAACAATAGCAATAAATGGGACAAATAAAATCATGCCTGACGCACCCCAAATTATTCCACCAAGTATAATCATAATAATTGTTGCAAGAGTATTTATGTTTAGCCGATTACTAACAGCCCTAGGAAAGATTATATTAGCTTCAAGATATTGAACAAAAGTATAAAGTGCAATCACAGCAATAGGATGCCAAATGGCATTATAGGTAAGCAAGGAAATGGCAATTGGGAATATTGAAGCAAAAATAATTCCGTCGTATGGAATAAATGATAAACTGATGCAATAAAACCAAAAAGGATTGCATGAGGAACCCCGATAATTAATAATCCAATGGTATTTAATATTCCAACAATTAATTATACTAAAACCATCCCTTTTATAAAATTAAAATATTTAGTAACAGTAAGATGTAAAATCTTTTGAACAAACGGTTTCCTATCAATAGGGAATAAATTAAAAAGATCATTTGCTAACATACTACGATAAAAAAGAAACAACGCTGAAAATACAGGTATTAAAACCAGCAGAACAAGCAATATACTTGAACAATAAATAAAACTGATTAATAAAGCAAAACTCAATGGTATAAAAAGCGTTCTTCAGAAATAAAGAATAAAAGAAACAAAAACAATGTCTTGCAATATTTTCAAAAACGAATAAACTCCGGCCTTTAATAGAACTTGAGGCATTGAAAACTGTGGCATCTATTTTAAATATTTAACCCTTATACAAATAACAAAAAATAGCGAGAAAGATGAAGTAATCTTTGCTATTAAATAAATTGATTTTTATCATTTCAGAAATATACAATTAATTAAATGATTATTTAACATTAATTGTCAATCTTTGCTGTTTCAGATAATTAAATCACTAATTAAATTTAAAATAATTCAATAAAAAGCAAATTATATTTTGTCATTTACCCAAAACAAACCCTTAACATTTGCCTTCCATGCCTTCAAATATAAAGTTATAATAATTTCTTCTATAATCTGAATTGCAGTTATAATTAAAGCAAAATAAAACAAAATAATATAATTATCATTAGTAAAAAAAATAAATATAAAGAAAACACCTTGAAGAATAGCAGATAATTTAGCTAAATATGTATGATAATTTGTAATCTGATGATACTTGTAAAAAGCAATAATCAATTGAATTAAATATAATATAAACAAGAATAATAACGATACAACATGTTCTTTTATAAAATCAAAATTAAAAACAAATAAACCTGTAATCGCACAAAAAATTGTAAGATCGTCACCTATTGAATCAAGTTTCGAACCAAGAATGCTAACTACCCTAAATCTTCTGGCCAAAAAACCATCAACTAAATCAGTAAAAAAACTGAAACCTATTAACCATTTGAAAATATTAAAATCGCTATTGAAAACAAGAATAAATAAAAATGGAGCAGCTATAATTCTATATAACGTTATTCCATTTATTACATAATAACTTGTTTTGTACATATCAAAAATAAATCAATTACATTGGACAATTGAAGCCTAATGTTACATGAAAGATACATATAATATTATTATGAAACCATAAATCAAATAATTTAAATTGATACTACTTTTATGCAAATAATACCAAAGTCTTATAATCGTAAATCAATTTTGATTACTAAAATAAATCAAATACAAATAAATTATTATCTCGATTAATTAAATATATTTCAAATTAAATGATTAAAGGTTTTCATTTTGGGCAATTTATAGCTGGTATTGCAATGTTTGTTTACGCCATGTCATTGATTGAGACATCGCTTAAAAATCTGGCAGGACGAGCATTTAAAAAATTTCTTCAAAAACAAACACAGAATAAATTAAAATCAATAGCTGCCGGAACAGTTGTAACAGCTGTTTTACAAAGCTACAGATTGGTTTAGAAAATTTCTATTTAAAACCGTATCGGCTTATTAAAATAAAATCAAATGAATAACCCCGAAGCAGAGCTTCGAGGTATCGCGTTACTCGAATAAACTTAATTGACTTCTATGAAATTTTTTGTATTCTGTTTTTGCATTGTCTTGTTCATTGATATATCTTTGAATTATCTCTTCGTTGGCATAT
>JANLOW010000306.1:0-9422 GCA_031366785.1 Bacteroidota bacterium
ATGAATTAATTTATAAAGTTAGTAAAAACTGTGATGCTATGACGGTTATTATAGTTTTCGGAATCATGCATTGATTTGGTGCTATGTAATCTTAATCCACGATTAAATACTTCTCGAGTGGGAATTGGTTTTAAAAAATAAATCAGAGAAAAAATGAGGCCGCTTGTTTAAGTCTGTGTTGATGAAAGGAGACTAATCATTCAAGGTGAAAATTCAAGAAACAATGATCAGTGAAAAAACGTGAGTAGCAGTAACTGTGTAAATGAACTGAAATAAATTTTTCACCCATGTTTTAGTGCATAAACTCAGGGTTGCAATTATCCAATTTTTAATATTCAAGTTCGGCGATTTCTATACTAAAGTCAAGGTCATTATCGGAAAGTAACTTAAAAAGTATTAAATTGAAATCCATTTTGTTCCATATAAAAGCCGTTCCATTTGTGATGGAACGGCTTTCTAAAAAAAGACAAATCTTAGTACAAATATTTCAGAGCTACTACATCATTGCTGTTAAACGGTCGATTCGTAGTACTGCTTAAGCAGGCAAGCATAAATGAAGCTGCATCTGGACCTGTTGGAGTGCCGGGTATAAGGACAGCACCAACACCTGTAGTCTCCTGTCCTTCATTACCACCTGTTCCACAACTATAGCTGCGATTCATATAGTCAGTATGTCGGAAACCAATGCAATGTCCAATTTCATGTGTCAATACGGTTGTCATAAAACCATCGCTGTAAGTTGTATATTTTTTAGCATATTTTACCTGTGGATATGGATCTCCGCCGGATGGAAATCCTGAAGAAGCAATATACTGGTTTGTATTAACAAGAGTGATATCAATTTTACCCCCACTGCTTACCCGCTGAAAAGTAAGCACCAGGCCTTGGGCATTGTAACGGGCAATAGCATTATCAATGGATGTTGAAAAACCTGAATTGATAGTGCCGGTTACGCTAACTGTAATTGTACGTGGTGTTCCGGTTACCAGGTTGAATGTGTTGTACTGTTCTACCTCTGCAATCCTTAGCAATGGTGAATTGGGTGTTTCATTCAGATTGGCTTCCGAAAGAAAAATGTCACCTTCTACGATGTAACCCCCTTCTGTTTTCTGAACATCAGAAGTGCCAAATCCAAGATTAGAAATCTTGGTAATAGCTTCCTGTGAAATTTGATCCTGTACTATTTCTTTCATTTCCTTCTTACAAGAAGAAATGATTGTAATACATAAAATCAAGATTAAAGTTGGTGTCTTCAATAAGTTTTTCATGTGATTTGGTTTAATTGGTTAGAAGATAAATTACAAAAACTATTACGGTATTTTTTAAATATTGATAGCAAGATATGATTAATTTTAAATATCAAAGAAATTTTTATAAATCGCTCAAAAGTTAAGACGTCGTCACTCAAGAAAAAATCACTATTCTTTGATTTGAATAAAAAAAAACCTTTATTTCTACAATTTGCTAGTAATTAACTTTAAATTGGGTTAAAGCTGTAAAATTAAATTCCCAGGATTAGCTTTACTTTGAAAATTAGAATAAATCGTTACTTTTAAAATCATGAATCCAGTTTACCGGAAAAATTATTTTATCACATTTAAAAGTAGCTTTCTCTTATTATTACTGTATTTCCTTTTCAGCCAATCGGCTTTTCCCCAGCAAAAATTATCGGAATATAAGCTATCACCCAATTTATTACAAAATATTAAATCAGGCCGGTTAGCCGGGAAATCAAAATTTATTATCACTGTTTCGGGAAATATCCTGCCAGACGAAATTAAAGCTTTAAATGCAGAAGAAAAAAAAATATATGAGTATGGGACTTTTTCCTTTTTTGAAATTCGAGTTACTATTGATGAATTATTGTCAAAAGTAATTGTTTCTCCAAGGGTGATTTTTGCCGAAGATGCCTACAGAAAGCCAGAAGAGGAATTACAGGTTGGTAGCCTTGACCTTAGTGTTAATAAAATTAATCTTGTTCATTGGAAATTTCCACAGTGGAACGGTGATGGTATTACAGTTGCCGTGAAAGAAAATAAACCTGATACAACTGATATAGATATTGCAGGAAGATTTCTTACCACAAATCTGGCATCTGCTATTGTTAGCTCTCATGCCTCCATCATGTCAACAATAATTGCTGGAGGAGGAAACTCCTGGCATTTAGGAAAGGGTGCGGCATGGGGTGGCAGTATTATCTCATCAAATTTTGCCTCTCTTTTGCCTGACGCCATTTCCGATTATCAGCAATATAATATTTCTGTTCAAAATCATTCGTATGGTGTGGGTATTGAAAATTTTTATGGGGCTGATGCCGCCGCCTATGATGCAACGGTTATCAGCAATCCTTCATTGCTTCACGTTTTTTCGTCGGGAAATTCAGGAAATTCATCAAACACATCCGGAATTTATTCTGGTCTTACAGGGTTTGCTAACCTTACGGGAAGTTTTAAAACGGCCAAGAATATTATTGTTGTAGGGGCAACAGATTCCTCTGGATTTGCTACAACATTTAGTTCTAAAGGACCTGCATTTGATGGAAGAGTAAAACCCGAATTAGTGGCCTTTGGAGAAGATGGAAGTTCCGGAGCTGCAGCATTAGTTTCAGGAACGGCAATGTTATTAGGACAATGTTATAAGCAATTGTATAATTCTTTGCCGGCTAGCAGCCTAGTAAAAGCAGTCCTGATTAACAGTGCCGATGATGTTGGTAATTTAGAAGTAGATTTTACCAATGGATTTGGCAGCCTCAATGCCTTGAATGCCTTGAAAACATTACTGTCCGGTAGATTCATGAATGGATCTGTTTTACATTCCGGTGTGCAGATATTTAATATTTCCGTCCCGCCAGGAATAAAAAAAATAAAACTCACTCTTGTGTGGAATGATCCTCCGGCTTCTCCAAATGCAGCTAAATCACTTGTGAATGATCTTGATCTTGAATTACTACTTCCTGCAGTTGGTCAAACCTGGAAGCCATGGGTATTAAATAATTTTCCACAACTGGATTCCTTACAGCTATTAGCAACCAGGAAAAAAGACAGCTTAAATAACGTGGAGCAAATTACACTCGAAAATCCTCTGGCAGGCAATTATGAATTTCATGTTACGGGTTATAATGTAACAACCTCATTACAAAATTTTCATATCGCTTACCAGTTTGATTCGGTTGATGTTTTTGAATGGCATTTTCCCTGCGGGAATGATTTTGCATTTTCTTCTTCAGTGAATACCCTACGTTGGGCATCATCTTTAAGTTCATCCGCGGGTCTTTTGGAGTATTCAATAAATAATGGAGTCAACTGGCTAACAATCGATAGTGCCATATATCTTGCCAATGGTTATTACAAATGGAACACCCCCGATTTAACAAGCAATGCTTTATTAAGAATGACTGCAAACAGCAACCAGTTTAACAGTGATACTTTTACCATTTCCCGGAGAACATTCACTGGTGTTGGTTTTAATTGCCCGGATTCTTTTCTTTTTTATTGGAACAAAATACCTGGAATAAATAATTACATGGTATATAAACTCGGGAACAAATACCTGGAGTCCTTAACTTCAACCTCAGATAGTTTTATTGTACTGTCTAAAAATAGTAGTCTATCACTTCATTATGCAGTTGCACCAATTATTGGAAACATGGAAGGAATAAAAAGTTATACTTTCAACTATAGTACACAAGGTGTGGAGTGTTATATACGTTCTTTTCTTTCATTACTAAATAATGATACTGCAAGACTTGATCTTTTACTGGGAACACTGTATAAAATAAACAAGATCGTTTTGGAAAAGTTTGAGCGAACAGACTTTTTGCCATTTCTGCAGTTAACATCATTCACCGGTTTACAGATAAATTTTAACGATCCACAACTAAAGAACGGACCAAACACCTATCGTATAAAACTGGAATTGACAGATGGAAATATTGTTTATTCTCAACCTGAAACAGTTTATTACTTATCGGGATATAAGTTTATTCTTTATCCCAATCCGGTTCATCACAATCAGCCCATTACAGTTCTGGCTAATAATGCCTTTGAATCTGTTTCTTTAGAGGTAATAAATGTATACGGACAAAAAATCTATGAGTCGATTCTAGAGGAAATAAATACCAGCATACCTTCCGACAAGTTAAGCATTGGGTTATATTTATTCCGATTTATGAAAAATGGAAAAGAAGATGTGGTTTTTAAAGTTATTGTTCAATAAATTTTTAAAACCAGCCTTCACTAAAAGAAAATTTAATTCGCTGTGATGGATTTGCAGGGATTGCAGAAAAACATTTATGTTATTGCAAGAGGAAGCCTGATTGAATATATTTCGATTCCTGATCTTGTAAAAGACGAGTTGATTATAAACAAGGAGTAGAATTTGTTTAGCTTGGGTTTCAATTTGAATGCGTTATTCGCCAGTTTTGCAAAACTAGAACGGAGTTTGAGTACTCTAGTCGAACTCAAACTGTATTATGTACCCGGGGCGGGATCCGATAGCTATCGGATCGAACCCGCACAATCTCAATGGTAACAGGATTTTAAGTATTACGCTACCTTGCTCAGTACAATTAAATATTTTCCTCCATTTTTATGCTGTAAAGCTGGTTAGAGGATTGGCAACACTAAACCAGCTATTTGCCAAAATCCGTCCTCTCTTTGTCCCAGATTTTTTTAATAACGATGTAGGTGCGCTAATATGCCTCTTCACCAAAATTAAAAAATGAAATCTGGAAAAATTTACTTATTCGCTTTAATATTCATTACAGAATTCTCTTTTGCTGTTACTAAAAATTGGATAGGAACCGGAGCGGGAGCGGGAACGAGCGATTGGAATACAACAACAAACTGGAATCCATCCGGAATGCCGGGTTCAGCCGATGATGCCGTAATTGCAATTTCATCTGCGAATACTACGATTACATTCAGTGGTGCACCCGGAACGCTTACTATAAACTCTCTTACATTTACTGTATCCGGTAATAACAGAACTGGTAAGATTGATATCGGCGGAAACACTGTCATCGTTACCTCCGCTGCTACCTTCAATAACCCCAGCGGAAACAGTAATACCATCCTAAGTGTTGGCGTTAACGGCGGAACATCAGCCGGTGTAATTGATTTTGGTGGGACTGTAACAATGAGCACTGCATCGAATGGAATAGTTGAGTTTATCGGGAATGTTAACAGTAAACTGATCTTCAGGAGCAACCTTACTTTCGGACCATCAGGAACTATTAACTCAACCAATACACCAGGTACTACAGAATTTACTTCGGTATTCGGCCAGACAATAACATTCAACAGCAGCGTTGGAAATTTCAACAACGTAACTATAGGAACGGGAACAAACAATCCCATCGTAACATTCACAGGTTCTTCCAATGCGGGACTAACCGGAACCCTGACGGTAAATGGTTCGTCGGTTCTTGATTTGGGAACAAGAACATTTAACCGGAGTGCATCGGGGGGAACATTCTCACTTTTTTCAACTTCAAAATTAAAACTTAGTGCTTCGAGCGGCGGAGTTTCAGGAAGCAATTTTCCAAATAACTTTTCAACGATAAATCTTTCAACAGCAAGTACAGTTGAATATAATGCAGCCGGGGGTACAGACCAGACCATTTATGCGGTTCCGGTTTATGGTCACCTGATTCTGTCGAGATTATCGGGTACAACAAACACAATTAAAACCGCATCGGCCGGCTTAACCGTGAAGGGAAATCTCACGATATCGGCCGGCGCTACTTTCGCAGCAGGTAATAATCTTACACATAATCTTTCTAGCGACTGGACAAATAACGGCGCATTCAGCTATACAACATTATCGACAATAAATTTTACCGGATCGAATTCAGCTACGATAAAAGGAACTTCTTCAACTGCATTTAACAACATCATCTTAAATAAGGGAAGTGATATAAATACTATTCTTGATGCAACATCTGCAATGAGCATGAACGGAAACCTGGCTCTCACGAATGGATTATTAAGAATCACAAATTCATCTGCATCTGTACAATTCGGGATCTCATCAACAATTGCATCGACATCTGGAATTGAAGTAAACGGTGGAACAATTAACGCAAACAATGTTACCATAACAAATAGCGGAATATTTAAGGTAATCAGTGGCTCGGCAACAATTGGTAACGCAAGCGACAATTCTTTAAATACATCATCGACAGGAACAGTTTCACAATCCGGCGGAACACTGAACATTGCAGGCAGAATGACATTCACAAGCGGGGGTTTTAATATGTTGGGCGGAGCACTTAATATCTGTACGTCAGGAAATAGTTCTGCATTGTCTTCACTTGATCTTGATGGCGCATGCCAGTTGCTCTTATCTGCAGGAACAATTAAATTCATGAATGCAAATACGGGATCAGGAAATGATCTCAACATTTTATCAGGTACCGGGACAAAATTAATTTCAGGGGGAAATATTCAGATCGGTAATGCATCAAGTGCGGCATTTAAAATTAACAATACGATACCGGTTTATAATTTTGAAATGAATACAACAGGAAATGCTACATTAATTTCTACATTGACGATTAAAAATATCTTGACCTTTACAAATGGAAAAATTACAACCGGTGGGAATAAAGTTATTATTCCAATCACAGGAAATATTACCGGTGCAGCTTCAGGTAAATACGTCAATGGAATTCTTGAAAAATATATTCCTGCATCAGCAACAACAATAACATTTGAAATGGGTTGCCCAGCTAATTATGCACCCGTTAATCTGAGCTTCAACGGAACTACGAATGGAACAGGAAGTATAATTGCAAAATGCATTTCAACCGATCATCCTGATATTGCTAACTCAGGAATAAACTCAGCAAAAAGTATTAACCGTTATTGGACTCTGACTAATAATGGTGTCAGTGGTTTCACGTCTTATGATGCAACATTCAATTATAATAATCCAGCTGACTTTGATGCCGGAATTAATACATCTGCAATTGTGGTCAGAAGAATGTCAGGAGCTACCTGGTTTACTTTGAATACCGGATCTGCCACTTCAACCAGTACTCAAGCTCTGGCTTTGAATACGTTTGGTGATTTCCAGATTGGAGAAACAACCGGACTCCCTGTTGTAAACTGTTCAACAGTCAATGCAACTACAACCGATTGTTCAGGAATAGTAAATTTCAACATGCCTTCGACAAGCGTGCCTGCACCGGTCATTACCTATTCTCAGAATTCAGGAACCATATTCAATGTTGGAACAACAACAGTAATTGCAACTGCTACAAATATTAATGGTATCAGCAATTGTTTATTTAATATTAATCTAAAAGAAACTAAGGCGCCTGTATTTCAGAATTGTCCTGTGGATTTTACTGTGGCGCCAACTGGAAATTGCTTAGGAATTGCAACGTGGACACCGCCGACTGCAATTGATAATTGTTCACAGGTTACTCTCACATCAAATTATACTCCCGGTTCGATTTTTCCTGGTGGTCCAACAACTGTAGTTTACACTGCTACAGACGCCGCCGGAAACACATCTACATGCTCTTTTATTGTGAACGTCGTGGATGATATCGCTCCAGTATTATCTTCTTGTCCTGCAGATACCACGGTAACACTAACTGGCTCATGCACAAAACAGGTTAGCTGGTCACCCCCAACTGCGACTGATAATTGTACATATACGATTACAAGCAATTTTGTTCCCGGCGCAAATTTTTCGGCAGGCACTAACGTAGTAACATATACAGCCACCGATGTATCCGGAAATGTAACAACATGTTCTTTCAATGTGATTGTCGTCGATAACCAGGCTCCGATTATTGCCAGCCCAACTAATATTTCAGTGAATGCCCCTACTGGAACATGCGGGAAAATTGTTTACTTCACTGTTTCAGCATTTGATAATTGTTCACCAATATTAACAACAACTCCGGTTTCAGGATCATTTTTCCCAGTCGGGAATACAACAGTTACATCAACAGCAACCGATCCGTCAGGTAATACTTCCAACAGTTCTTTTCACGTGATCGTTATAGACAATCAACCACCGGTAATAAATTGGCCTTCAGATATCACCGTATCAACGCCTGCGGGAACCTGTGGGAAAAATGTAACTTTTAGTGTACCGGCAACCGATAATTGTTCAGTTATAGTCGTTAGTACGCCTCCATCAGGATCATTTTTCCCAATAGGAAATACGACAGTCATTTCAGTTGCAACTGATGCATCGGGTAATTCTGTTTCATGTACGTTCAGAGTTAAAATGAAAGATATGCTGAGTCCTGTTATTTCTAATTGCCCGGGGAACATTACCAGCACTCTGCCAATTGGTTCTTGCACGCAAGCGATAAACTGGACTCCGCCAACTGCAACGGATAATTGCAGTGTTACACTAACGAGCAATCATAATCCGGGCGACATATTTCCGAGAGGTATTACTTCGGTAACTTATACTGCAACAGATCCGTCAGGTAACAATACAACATGTAGTTTTAATGTAACAGTAAAAGACCTGGAGAATCCTGTGATTATCTGTCCGGCTTTTATTAATGCCAACGTCGATCCCGGTGCATGTGGTGCAGTGGTAAACTTTAATGTTAATGCAACAGACAACTGCTCGGCAAATGTTGTATCCGTTCCCGCGTCCGGTTCATTTTTTCCTGTTGGAACAACCACAGTAACATCAACTGCAACAGATGTTGGAGGTAATTCGGTAACATGTTCTTTCAATGTAACAGTAACAGACAATATTCCGCCTTTGTTGAATTGTATAAATAAAAACGTAAGTGCTGATCCGGGAAATTGTAGTGCAGTGATTACATTTAACGTAATTGCATCAGACAATTGCTCTGCAACAGTAATCTCAAATCCAGCTTCAGGAAGTGTCTTCCCTGTTGGAACAACAACGGTAAATTCTATTGCAACCGATCTATCAGGGAATATTTCAACCTGCTCATTTAATGTAATTGTTTTAGATCACGAACTTCCGGTAATTACGTGTCCGGGGAATATTCATGTAAATTCAGATCCGGGAGTTTGCGGAGCGATTGTAAATTTCAATGTCACTTCAACAGATAATTGTTCTTCATCATCAGTAAGTTCGACACCTGCTTCAGGAATAATTTTTCCTATTGGAACAACTTCTGTAACATCGACAGCAACCGATGCAGCCGGTAATACATCAACCTGCACATTTACAGTAACGGTTACTGATAGTGAACTTCCTGTTATTACTTGTCCGGGTACGATGAATGTAAATACCGATTCGGGTTCATGCAATGCAGTGGTAAACTTCAACATACTGTCTACTGACAATTGTTCCTCTTCTGTGATTTCAAATCCGGCTTCAGGATCTGTGTTTCCTGTAGGGACAACTACAGTAAACTCCATTGCAACGGATGCCTCAGGAAATACTTCTGCATGTTCATTTAATATTGT
>JANLOW010000066.1:0-19584 GCA_031366785.1 Bacteroidota bacterium
TGAGAATCAAGAATCGAGTATCAAGTATATTGAAATATAGATTAAGCTAAGTTCGGCGTAGTCTTAAGCGCGAGTAAGAAATCAGTTTATTGTAAATATTTATTCGCGCGTGACTACGTCGCAATACGTATTTCAATTTCTTTAATGATCATAAAACTTTCAGCGAACATTCATAGTTTATTATTTTCTTTTAATAATCTGTGGAAAGAATTGCGACGTAGTCATGCGCGTATTGGAGACACTAGTAATAATAATCAGCATTACCCGCGCTTAAGACTACGCCGAGCGGGAGTGGAAGTAGTTGGATTTTCTTTTAATTGAAAGTCAAAAAGATAAAAAATAAATAAGTGGAGAATACCGGATTCGAACCGGTGGCCTCTTGCATGCCATGCAAGCGCTCTAGCCAACTGAGCTAATCCCCCGTATTTATTGAAAATTGAAGATTGAAAATTGAAGATTTAGAAATATTGATTGAGATTTTTAATAATAGTTGATTTCAAATTATTTGCAAAGAAAATAAAAAATTCCGATGTTATAGAAGATATTAAAAGTCATTCAAACGGAAAAAAATTAACTATACTTGCTGTTCAAAAAAATTAACTATTATGAAAACCATTTCAAAATTATATTTAGTGCTTTTACTTCTGGGAGCTGCAACTTTTATTTCTTGTTCAGATCAGAAAGCGACGCGTATTAAAGAAGTTCAGGATTATCTGGATTCGTATAATTTAAAGTATAGAGAACTTTATACTGCCAGCAGCGAAGGGCAATGGCTTGTAAACACTCATATTGTCGAAAATGATACTATGAATGCGTATCAATCGGGATTAGCTGATGAAGCGCTGGCAAAATATACAGGAAGTAATGAAAATGTAAACAAAGCAAATGAATTTTTAAAAATGCAGAGTGATTTGTATGAAATTCAGGTTAAGCAGTTAAAGAAAATTCTTTACCTCGCCGCCGGCAATCCGGAAAGTGCTGATTCTACAGTGAAAGCGTTGATAAAAGCAGGCACAGCACAGACTGAGAAGTTGTATGGTTATAAATTCATGTTGGATGGAAATGAAATGACTCCAAACGATATTGATTCAATCTTAACATTTGTCAAAGATACCTCTGTTCGTCGTCGTGCCTGGGAATCCAGTAAAGCAGTAGGTAAAGAATTAAAAGCCGGACTTATAAATTTACGGCAATTGCGTAATAAAGTAGTGCAGGGGCTGGGTTATCCGGATTACTTTACCTATCAGGTTTCTGATTATGGAATGACAACTGATGAGATGATGCAGCTTCTTAAAAAATTCAATATAGAACTTTTTCCATTATATAGAGAATTACATACTTACATGAGGTATGAATTAGCAAAGAAATATAAAACAAAAGAAGTCCCTGATTTTATTCCGGCGCATTGGTTAAGCAATCGTTGGGGGCAAGACTGGAGTGAAATGGTCTCAGTGGAAGGATTGAATCTGGACAGCGCACTCAAAAACAAAAATGCCGAATGGATAGCGAAGCAAGGAGAGAAATTTTATGTATCGTTAGGATTTCCAACACTGCCTAATTCATTCTGGGAAAAGTCAAGCCTGTATCCTGTTCAAAAAGATGCGGGCTATAAAAAAAATACACATGCTTCTGCCTGGCACATAGATCTTGAAAATGATGTACGTTCTTTAATGAGTGTAGTGCCGAATGCACAATGGTATGAAACTGTTCATCATGAATATGGCCACATTTATTATTATTTAAGTTATAGTAATAAAGAAGTCCCTTATCTTCTCAGAGAAGGCGCCAATCGTGCTTATCACGAAGCGTTAGGCAGTATGATGGGACTTGCCGCAATGCAAAAGCCTTTTGCTGCAGCACTTGGATTGGTTGATGCAAATACAAAAACAGATGATACAAAACAGCTATTAAAAGACGCTCTAAATTATGTTGTTTTTATTCCCTGGAGTACAGGAACGATGAGTATGTTCGAGCATGATTTATATGCGAAAAATTTGCCGGAATCAGAATGGAATAAGCGGTGGTGGGAATTATCAAAGCAATACCAGGGAATAGTTCCTCCTTCCAATCGTCCGGAAGATTATTGTGATCCGGCCACAAAGACACATATCAATGATGATCCAGCGCAGTACTATGATTATGCTTTATCATTTATTCTTTTATTCCAGGTTCATGATTATATTTCAAAAAATATTTTAAAGCAGGATGTTCATGCAACCAATTATTTTGGAAATAAAGAAATTGGTAAATTTATCGGAGACATCATGCGTCCGGGCAGCAGTGTTGACTGGAGGAAATTGTTGAAAGATAAGACAGGAGAAGAACTCAGTGCCCGTGCTATGCTGGAATATTTTATGCCATTAATGGACTGGTTAAAAAAAGAAAATACAGGAAGAAAGTATACGCTAGAGGAGCCGGGAAAATAAAAAAAGAATCAAGAATCAAGAACCAAGAGCCAAGAATCGAGAGTCATGAAACAAGTAATTGTTAACCAAAAAAAATTGTCTTCGCTCTTGACTCTTGGTTCTTTAAAAAAAATAACTCAAGCTATGAAACAAATTAATTTTATTTATTTTTTCTTAATCATTTTTATTTCTTGTAGCAACGCTGACAGAGAAAAAGCAGAAGTAAAAAATTCTGAAAATGTTCCTGAAAAAATAGTTCCGATGTTGGAGGAAAAAAAAGATTCGACTATCAATAAAGTCAATATCGAAAATATAAAAATGCCGCCTATTGATACAAATGGAAATGCTGCGAGGGCTACAGAGATGAAAAAAACAAAAGTTGAAATTAAAATTTTTCGAAATACAGATATTAGTGGCTTTGGTTATGATATTATTTTAGATGGACATACATATGTGCACCAGCCGAATATTCCTGCATTACCGGGTAATAATGGTTTTTCAACAGAAGAAATGGCAAGAAAAGTTGCTGAATTAATTTCTTTCAAAATTCACAATAATATTATGCCTCCGACAGTGGAGGTGAAGGAATTGGATAGTTTGGGGGTGAGATGAGAAGCAAGAGTCAAGAGCCAAGAGCCAAGAAACAAGATTGGAAAATGCAAGTTTTTTTTAATTTGTAATATCGAATTGTGCTAATTTTTTTTTATAAATCCGTTTGGTTATTAAATCCGTTTGTATTTAGGATATAAAGTCGTTTGAAGCTGACGATTTTTTGTGTACACTTAATTTAAAGAAAAAATAGATTGAATTTCCTGTATTTTCTTAAATTCTCAATTAATTTATGTTTAGCGTAACTAATGTAGCAACTCAATAAATTGCAACTATGTATGACTATAAGCTATTCGCCCTGAAATTATCAACATTCATCAATTTCCTAATGAATAACTGTATTCTTTGTATACTTTCACACTATAGAGTCAAAATAAGTCCTATAATTTTCAAACCCTTTTTACTAAATGTTTAAATTTTACAAAAAACCGTATTTATATTGGTTTTTGGCTTTGTTCTTGTCAAATTTTACTACTTTTTCTCAAGTTGTAATTAATGAGATTTGTCCGACCAACATATCGGTTATCCAGAATTCAAATGGGAAGTATGATGATTGGATAGAATTGCATAATTCCGGTGGATCTACTGTTAACCTAAACGGATATGGATTATCTGATGATCCGACACAGCCGTATCGATTTACTTTTCCTTCTTATAACCTGCTTTCCGGTAAAAAAATATTAGTCTTTACCTCTGATTCTACCAGCGAATTAATTGTTGACCATTGGGAAATGCCTGTAAATGCTTTGACATCTTGGAGGTATTCTGTTGGTAGCGTTGCCATCGATACAAATTGGCGTAATCAGAGTTTTAATCAGAATGCCTGGACATCCGGTAATGGTGGAATTGGTTTTGGTGATGGTGATGATAATACAACAGTTGCCATGTGTACCTCTGTGATGATGCGAAAGACTTTCAATATTCCTGATACTTCGCAAGTGCTAAAAGCAGTATTGATGATGGATTATGATGATGGTTTTGTTGCTTATCTGAATGGAGTGGAGATAGCGCGAGCGAATATTGGTTCAGCAGGAGTAAGACCATTGTGGGATGATATTGCCGGTAGTTCGCATGAAGCATTGACCTATCAGGGTTTTCAGCCGGATTCATTTTTTATTTCACCTTCTTTATTAAAATCTCTTCTGCGTCCAACCAACAATGTTTTTGCTGTCGAGACACACAATAGTCCTGCGAATTCGAATGACATTACATCAATTCCATATCTATTTTTTGGAATGAAAAACAGCGGATCAACTTTTTCGGCAATTCCTTCCTGGTTTCATGTTCCTGCAGAAGATTATTTCAATGCTCATTTTAAACTTGGCCGTTATGGTGAAACAATTTATCTATCCAATCCATCGGGAACAATTATAGATCAGGAAGCTTATCCTGCAATGGAAAACGATAATTCCTATTGTAGAAAACCGGATGGTTCATCGAATTGGTGTTTTGTTTCTACACCTACACCGGATGCTTCAAATAATTCTTCGATATGTTACAATGGTTATGCTTTTGCATCGGTTTTTTCTGTTCAGGGAGGATTTTATAATACATCAAAAACACTTGTGCTTTCTACTTCTACTCCGGGAGGAGTAATAAGGTATACAAGTAACGGCGACATACCAACAGTTTCAGATCCGGTTTATAGTTCTTCGATTTCTATATCTTCAACTACAACCATTAGGGCAAAAGTTTTTGCTAGCGGATATCTTTCCAGTCAAACGATTACCAATACATACATCATCAATGAAAATACTCACTTGCCAACTTTTTCAATTACTACTGATTCATTAAATCTCTGGGATTATAATACGGGAATTTATGTTTTGGGACCTAATGCAGATTCAACTTACCCTTATAAAAATGCAAACTTCTGGCAGGATTGGAAAAAACCTGCAACGATTGAATATTTCGACAAGAATAAAAATCTGATCGTTCGTTTCGATGCAGAAATTAAAATTTATGGAAATTATTCCCGATCGAAACCTCAGAAAAGTTTTGAAATTCAGCTAAGCGATAAATTTGGAACAGGATCATTTACTTATCCAATGTATTCTGATAAGCCTTATGTTGATAATATAAACGATATCGTACTTCGAAATTCAGGCACTGACTGGAATGTTGTTCATTTTCGCGATGCACTTATGGAGCGGTTAATGAAAAACACAAATACAGGATATCTCGCTGCTGAACCTGCTATTGCTTATGTTAATGGATCTTATTGGGGAGTTTATAATATAAATGAAAATCATGATCATCACTGGATGAAAGATAATTTCGGTTTGGGGAAAAGTGAGATCGATTACCTGAAAGAGCAGGGAGCAAATATTCAAATTCAGGAAGGAAGTGATGCCGGGTTCTGGGATTTATATAATTATGCAACGGTTCAATCCCCTTCCACGCAAACATATTATGATTATATAAACTCACGATTAGATTTAAAAAATTATGCTGATTATTTTATTGCAGAAACCTATTACAATAACGGTGATTGGATAGGCCAGTGGACAAATAATTTACAGATGTGGCGGCCGAATGCTCCGGGTTCCAAGTGGAGATACTTGCTTTATGACCTTGATTATGGTTTAGGTTATGCAGGCTCAAAATATGATAATCGCTTAGCCATGGCGCGAAACCCAACTGCATTCAGTTACAGTTCAGAAATGTTTGATGCAATTCTTGATAACTCAACTTTCAAAAGATATTTTATTAATCGTTATGCCGATTTAATCAATACTATTTATCTTCCTTCAAATTACAATGCGGTAATGCGTTCATTTAAGGATTCAATGGCCTATGACATGACAAATCATTTTGCCAAATGGGGAAGCAATGCAACTACATGGAACAGTAATATTAATATCATGACGAATTTCGCGAATGCGCGTCCTGAAATAATGAGAGATTCCATTAATGCATTATTTAATCTTTCCGGTAAAGTAATTTTAACACTTGCTACTTCACCTGCCGGTTCCGGACGAATAGAGATCAGCACCATATCACCGGCTAGTTATCCATGGTCAGGAACATATTTTAATGGAAATCCTGTAACGATTACTGCAATACCGAATCCGGGATATACATTCGATCACTTCAAATCGACTTCAACAATTACATCAAACAATTACAACCAATCGGTAACTTATAATTTTGCTTCAAACGATCTAATCACTGCCTACTTTACGGGATCTTCTTCAGCAGCTAAATTATGTATTAGCGAACTTAATTACAATTCCGATTCAGCATACAATGCAGGCGACTGGATAGAACTTCATAATTACGGAACAACAAGTCTTGATCTTTCCGGTTGGAAATTAAGTGACCAAAGCGATAAACATACATTTGTCTTTCCAACAGGAACAGTTATAGCTGCCAATGGATATTTAGTAATTACAGAGGACAGCATTAAATTTAAATCACAATTTCCAACTGTAAATAATAGGATTGGCCCACTGGGTTTTAATTTCAGTAATGGCGGTGATCAGATTCGTTTGTTTAATCATTTGAATACATTGTATCTTTCTTTTTATTATCAGGGTCTTGCGCCATGGCCAATTCAAGCTGACGGTGGCGGATATACATGTGAGTTAATAAATAATACAGCAGATCCGAACAATGGTAATAATTGGTTTGCCGGATGTATTGGCGGATCACCCGGCCGTGTTTATAGTCCGCTTTTAGCTATTCCCGTTTCTATTTCCGGTAGCACAACTTTTTGTACCGGTGGCAGTGTACAATTAAATGCAACTTACGTGTCGGGATACAGCTATCAATGGAAAAGAAATGGTGTGGATATACCCTTGGCTACAGACTCAGTTTATATTGCAATACAATCCGGATCATATTCAATAAAGGTAACTTACCTGGGATGTTCTATTGTATCTTCTGCGTCTACAATTACAGTTGTAACACAACAACCCAATCCACAAATTGTTTCGGATAGCCGCTGTGGTCCTGGAATGCTTACTCTTTCTGCTTCTTCATCTGATTCAATATTCTGGTACGATGCTTCTGTCGGAGGCAATCTTGTTTCTTCTGGAAATATATTTGAAACGCCCGCATTATCACAAACGACAATTTACTATGCAAGAACCGGCAGAAATTGTCAGAGTAATTCCATAGCCGCAACTGCAACCATTAATCCAATAGCCCAGGATCCTGTATCCAATGATGTGACTCGTTGCGGACCCGGAAAGGTTACATTAAATGCTACTGATACTGAAGCAATCCGCTGGTATAATTATCCGATAGGCGGAGGCTTATTAGAAACCGGTTCAACTTTTATTACTAATATCCTAAATAACGATACCATTTTTTATATTGAAGCTGGAAGTGTTTGTCCGAGTGCGCGTGTTGAAGTTCACGTAACTGTAAATACAACACCAATGCCTGTTGTGTCTGATGCTGAACGTTGCGGACAAGGAACATTAGTTTTAACAGCTAACTCTCCTGCACCAATTACATGGTTCTCCTCTCAGAACGGAGGATCATCAATAGGTTCAGGAAGTCCGTTCACAACACCATTTCGAACAGCAACTGATACCTTTTATGCAGAGGCGAATAGTGGCTGTCCGAGTGTAAGAGTTTTAGGGATAGCAATAATTAATATTATCCCTGCTGCACCGGTAGTCTCCAATGTTACTATCTGTAGTCCGGGAGAGGTTACATTTAATGCATCAGCAACTGAACAGGTGAATTGGTATGATGCAGCATCCGGAGGAAATCTGCTTTATCTGGGTTCGAATTATACGACTCCATTTCTAAATTCTACTACGACATATTATGCAGTAGCTGGATATACCTGTCAAAGCAGCCGAGTGCCTGTACAAGCAATTGTTAGTTCAAGCCCTCCGCCTCCTACTGGATCGAATGCATCAAGATGTGGGCCTGGCATTGTTACATTAAATGCATCATCTTCTGAATTAATCAACTGGTATAGTGAATCAACAGGAGGAGTTTCACTGGCTGCCAATGACCATTTTGATACACCAATTTTGTCTATCAATACAACTTATTATGTTGAAGCAGGAACATTTTGTAAAAGTCTTAACCGTACTCCGATAACGGCAATAATCAATCTGGTTCCTTCACCCCCGGTTACATCTAATGTTGCCCGATGCAGCACAGGTACAGTTACATTAACAGCAACAGCTACTGAATTGATAAACTGGTATAGTGCTGCAACCGGTGGCACGCTTCTGGCAACCGGAAATTCATTTACTACACCTTCCTTATCAGCTACTAAAACTTATTATTTAGAAGATGGCAATACATGTAAGAGTACACGTATTTCCGTTCAGGCAATAATTTCGCATACACCAATTGCTCCAGTTGTAACCAATGGATCACGGTGCGGGCCGGGAACTGTATTATTAACTGCAAGTTCTACAGCGACTGTTTCATGGTTTAGTTCATCTTCCGGTGGTTCCGATTTAGGAACAGGATTGTCTTTTACAACTCCTGTTATAAATTCTACCACCACGTATTATGCAGAAGCAAATAATGCTTGTAAAAGTTCCCGTTCATCCGTTCAGGCAATTGTTTATTCCATTCCATTACCACCTGCTGCAGCTAATGTGAGCCGTTGTGGTCCCGGAAGTGTTATAATTAATGCTTCATCTTCCGAAACCATTTATTGGTTCACAGAAGCATCCGGTGGTTCACCCGTTGGTACAGGTATTTTTTATTCAACACCGTTATTAACAAATAGCACCACCTATTATGTTGAAACAGGAAATACTTGCCGAAGTTTAAGAATTCCGGTACAAGCAATAATAAATACAATACCTGCAGCACCTATTCTAACAAGTGGTTCGCATTGCGGCCAGGGAACAATAAATCTTTCAGCATCTTCTTCTGATCTTGTAAAATGGTTTAATGTTGCTTCAGGCGGAAGTTCTATAGGTAGTGGTTTGACTTTTACTACTCCAAGCTTGAATACAACAACAACTTATTACGCAGAAGCTTTAAACTCATTTTGTACAAGTACACGAGTAAGTGTTCAAGCGGTAATCAATTCTATTCCTTCTATACCAATAGCTACTGATAATTCCCGTTGCGGAAACGGTAGCATAGAACTTTCTGCTTCAGGAACAGGAAGTTTATATTGGTATTCAAATGCAACCGGCGGAAGTCCGTTGGATTCAGGAACAACTTTTTCTACTCCGGTAATTTCATCAACTACGGATTATTATGTAGAAGCAAGCAATGGTAATTGCAGTAGCAACCGCGTAATCGTAAAAGCAATTGTTAATCCTATACCTGCTTCACCGAGTACAAGTGATGTTTCAAGATGCGGTTCGGGAGAAGTTACACTTTCTGCTTCATCGCCTGAACAAATTTATTGGTATAATGCACCAAGTGGAGGAAATTTGCTTGGCAGCGGATCAACATATACAACTAACTCACTGAATAATTCTACAGCGTATTATGTAGAAACCGGCGATGTTTGCCGCAGTGAACGTATACTTGTAAATGCTCAGATAGTTTCTAAGCCTAGTCCGCCATTATTATTCGATAGCACAAGATGTGGAGAAGGGTTTTTGGTTTTACGAGCCTTATCATCAGTTCAGGTTAATTGGTACTACGATTTATCCGGCGGTTCGGTTCTTTATACCGGTTTGGTATTTACAACTCCTCTTATCGATACAACAACAATTTTTTATGCGGAAGCAGGATTAGGTTGTAACAGCGAGAGAGTTCCTGTTCATGCAATTGTAAATCCTTTACCTGCGGTAGATTTAGGACAAGATACCATTATCATTCAAAGCGGTCAGTCGGTTTCGATAAGCGCCGGTCCGGGATTCAGTTCTTATTTATGGTCAACTTCGGAAACTACTTCTTCCATCAATGTCAATACCCAAGGATTGTATAATGTTCAGGTAACAGACAATTATGGTTGTATCGGATATGATGAAGTATTTGTAAAAATTCTAACTGGCGTAAATTCCGTAATCGGAAATGATTTATTGAAGGTATATCCGAATCCGGCCAGTGATCAACTTACAATTGAAATGAAAGTATCTTCATCAAAAGAATTTATGCTGAAATTATTTTCGATCGACGGAAAAATTATTCGTAGAGAAGAAATAAAATCGATCAACGGAATTTTTACCAAAACACTTTCACTGACAGGAGTTTCTGCCGGTGTTTATTTTCTTCTAATTGAAAATAATGAATACACGGCCAGAGTAAAGGTTTTAGTGGAGTAGGAGATTTTTTTTTTAACACGGCTATAAAGTTATATCGAATTAGAAATTCCAAACTACAAATGTATACACTCCCCGTATGCTTCAGCGACAGCTTCCATAATAGCTTCGCTCATCGTTGGGTGAGGATGTACTGATTTTATTATTTCGTGTCCTGTAGTTTCAAGTTTGCGAGCAGTAACGACTTCCGCAATTAGTTCAGTAACATTTGCTCCAATCATGTGTGCACCGAGCCATTCTCCGTATTTTGCATCGAAAATAACTTTTACAAATCCATCGGCTTGTCCGGCGGCTTTTGCTTTTCCTGAAGCTGAAAATGGAAATTTTCCAATTTTGATTTCGAAACCTGCAGCACGCGCCGCTTTTTCTGTGTAACCGACAGAAGCTATTTCCGGCTGGCAATAGGTACAGCCGGGAATATTTTTATAATCCATCGCGTCAACATTTTTACCTGCTATTTTCTCAACACAAGTAATTGCTTCATGCGAAGCAACGTGAGCTAGTGCCGGTGTATTCAATACATCTCCTATGGCAAAGTAACCTGGAATATTTGTCTGGTACCAATCGTTAACTACTATTTTTCCTTTGTCGGTAATAATTCCAACTTCTGCTAAACCGATGTCTTCGATATTAGCAGTAATTCCTACGGCAGACAAAACAATATCACTTTCGATTATTACATTTCCATTTTTAGTTTTAACATTTACTTTGCAGTCATTTCCTGAAGTGTCTACTGATTCAACAGTAGATTCAGTCATGATTATTATCCCGGCCTTTTTAAAAGAACGTGAAAGTTGTTTTGAAACATCTTCATCTTCGAGCGGAACAATTTCAGGCATGAATTCAACAACAGTTACTTTGGTTCCGAGTGAATGATAAAAATAAGCGAACTCAACACCAATAGCTCCTGAGCCAACAACGACTAATGATTTTGGTTGTTTATCTAAAACCATTGCTTCACGGTATCCAATAATTTTTTTTCCGTCTTGTTTTAATCCGGGTAATTCCCTGGAACGTGCACCGGTGGCAATGATGATATTTTTTGATTGTATGCTTTGAGATTTTCCATCTGCACCTGTAACTTCGATAATTCCTCCGGGTTTTAGAATTCCTTTTCCGGCTATGACATCAATTTTATTTTTTTTCATCAGAAATTGAACACCCTTGCTCATTGCATCAGCTACGCCGCGGCTTCTTTTTACCATGGCAGAAAAATCCGCTTCGATTCCCGTTGCTTTAATGCCGTATTCCTGAGCATGGATGAGATATTCATAAACCTGAGCACTTTTTAATAATGCTTTCGTAGGAATACAACCCCAATTCAGGCAAACTCCGCCAAGCTCGGCCTTTTCTATTACAGCTGTCTTAAGTCCTAGTTGTGCCCCGCGAATAGCAGCCACATAACCACCCGGACCGCTTCCTAAAATGAGTAAATCGTAATTCATAATTCCTGTAATTTGATGGCGAAGGTAAATAAATAGTACAATGTACTAATGACTATTTGAACAACTTAAATGACTGTTCTTTATTATTTTAAATCTATGTCACCATTTTCGATTATTTAGGTAATTCCCGGGTAATAATTAAAAATATCTTTGTACTTTGTACTTAATACAGAAACAACATGTCTATTCATTACAAACTTTCAGCGCCTCATCGGATTTCACATTTTATAGAAATTGAAATGACTATTGATGGAGTCGATTCAGAAGAAATTATTTTAGAATTGCCATCCTGGAGACCCGGCCGTTATGAGCTCGGAAATTTTGCTAAAAATATAAGAAAATGGCAGGCCTTCAATGATAAAAACGAGACTCTTGCTTTTAAAAAAATTGCGAAAGATTCGTGGCAGGTTTCTACGGAGGGCTCATCAAAAATCAGAATTTGTTACGATTATTATTGTGCGCAAGCAGATGCCGGCGGTTGCTGGGTAGATGATGAACAAATTTATATTAATCCGATACATTGTTTTTTATTCCTATCCGATCAGCTTCACCAGTCATGTTCAATTGAATTGGATGTTCCGAAAAATTACAAAGTAGCCGGTTCTCTAAAAAAAACTAGTGAACATCATTTGATTGCTTCTGATTTTCACCAACTCTTCGATAGCCCATTCATTGCCAGTGCGTCTTTGCAAGTGAATAAATATTCTGTTAACGGTACAGATTTTAATATATGTTTCCAGGGGATTTGTAAACCGGAATGGGAACGTATCATTCATGATTTTCGGTTATTTACTGAAGATCAATACAAAATGATGGGAGACTTTCCTTTTGATGAATATAGTTTTCTTGTCCAAATACTTCCATACAATTTTTATCACGGTGTAGAACATTTATCATCGACCGTTTTGGCCTTGGGTCCGGGACATCAGCTTATGAATAATTCTGTGTATGATGATTTTATCGGAGTTGCTTCCCATGAACTTTTTCATGCCTGGAATATTAAAACCATTCGTCCGGTAGAAATGTTGCCTTATAATTACAAGAAAGAAAATTATTCCAGGCTTGGTTTTGTTTATGAAGGCGTCACTACATATTACGGTGATCTTTTTTTGGCGCGATGCGGTGTATTTAGTAATGAACAGTTTTTTATGGAAATCAATACTAAACTGCAGAAACATTTTGACAATCCCGGAAGATTTAATTTATCAGTGGCTGATTCATCTTTTGACACCTGGCTCGATGGTTACAATCCCGGTATTCCCGGACGAAAGACTTCTATTTACGATGAAGGTTGTCTGACAGCGATGATGACAGATTTACTCATTCGAAAAAAGACTAATTCACATTCATCTTTGGATGATGTTATGAAAACACTGTATAATGATTTCGGTAAAAAGAATATCGGTTATACAGAGCATGATTATATTTCAATAGTTGAATATATTACCAAACAGCCGATGGCTGATTTTTTTCTCGATCATATTTATGGAACCGAAAACGATGAAAAGTTAATTGATAATTTATTTTCATACGCCGGTTGCGAGCTGATAAAAAAGCCATCACCCGAATATTCTGAACGTTTTTTCGGATTTAAAACAATTATGAATGGAAAAACAACATTGGCAGGCTCAATAGCTCCCGGGTCTCCGGCTTTTAAATCCGGATTGGGTAAAGAAGATGAAATAATTGCTGTCAATGAAATAAAGGTTGAAGAAAATATTCAGGCAATTTTAAAAATGCTTGCCGGAGAAAAGATTGTACTCACAATACTTACGCCGATGAAAATGCTAAAAGATATTGCTCTTTCTCCGTCTGCTGAAGAATTTTTTCCAAGATATTCTATTGTAAAGAAAATTAATGCCAATAAAGAAGAAAGAGATTTTTTCAAAGCCTGGCTGAAGAAGGAGTTTGTGGAGGCGGTTAAGCAGGAGATTTAGCTAGTCAAGAACCAAGAATCAAGAGCCAAGAACCATGTATTGAGAACCAAGAGCCAAGATTTTAGATTAAGTTTTTTTAAATCTTGATTCTTAAATCTTGATTCTTGATTCTATTTTTCTTTCCCCGCTACTACCGAAATCTCCACATTCACATCTTTGGGGAGTTTTGATACTTCTACCGTTTCCCTTGCCGGAAAATTATCTTTAAAATAATTTGCATACACTTCATTTACGGTTTGAAAATTTTGTAAGTCTTTCAGAAAAATTGTTGTTTTCACAATGTCGCTATAATCGAAGCCGGCTTCTTTTAATATGGCTCCAATATTTTCCATTACCTGATTTGTTTCGCGGATAATATTGATGGTGATTAATTGTCCATCGGCAGGGTTAAGAGCAATCTGACCGGAAACATATAATGTATTTCCCGATAAAACAGCCTGACTATAAGGGCCAATGGGTGCCGGGGCTTTATCGGTACGGATTATTTTTTTCATAGTTTATTATTTATGACAAAGTTGGAAAAATATTTGGAGGATAGACTATTTTTCGAACTTAATATCATTTCGTTTTAATATTGTTCTGTTTTGGGAATTTATTGGAAGTGGCAATTATTCAAAGTTATTACTTATTTCATTAATGGAACACGGATTAAACGGATCTTACGGATTTGCGCGGATTAAATCCGTGCAAACCTGTTTAATCTTTAGTAATCCGTGTTCTATTAATTTATTTAGAATTAAAAATTATATAACCTAATTATATAAAATTTAATTAATAAAATTATTTTACTTTAAACGATTTTAATGATTCAGATATCTAAAATTTTTCTTAATCATCAAATTGTATTCATAGATCATTAACCTTTGAAAATCAATTTATAAGATACTTTCATTTCCATCCATAGTGATTTCTTACAGTATTTAGTAAAGCTTTGATGGCGAATGGATTGAATCATTGCGAATGATTGAACATTTTCCCATCTTGAGGCGTATTTAAGTACTATTTTCATAGCTATGATAATTATTAAATTCGGGGGTACGTCGGTTGCCAATGCGCAACGAATTGAAGGGGTTGCAGATATTATTTCTCAATTAAAAAAGCAGCATAAAAAAATCGGTGTCGTTGTTTCTGCATTTGGCGGAGTAACTGATGAACTCATACGTATGAGTAAGCTTGCAGCTGCGCGTGATGATGAATATATTAATGTCTTTCGTGAAATCCGAGACCGTCATCAGAAAGCGGTAAAGGAACTTAATTTACAACGCGATAAAAAACTCCACCATTTTCTTGAAGAAACATTTGCAGCATTACACGATATTCTTCACGGTGTTTATCTTGTTAAAGAACTTTCTTTCCGCACACTCGATTTTTTAAGCGGACATGGAGAAGTGCTTTCTGCAAAAATAATTACTCATTATCTGCAATCGAAAAAAATGGTATCCGACTTTCTGGATGCAAGAACCGTTATCCGCACCGACGAAACATTTGGTGCTGCAAGAGTTGATTTTACTTTCACCAATAAAAGCATCAATAATTTTTTTAAAAAATCAAATAACATTGTTGTAATAACAGGTTTCGTAGCATCTACTTCCAAGGGAGAAATGACAACACTAGGACGTGGAGGCTCGGATTATACAGCAGCTATTTTCGGCGCCGCTTTGAACTCTGAAGAAATTCAGATTTGGACGGATGTCGACGGTGTTATGACTGCCGATCCGAGGAAGGTTAAAAAAGCTTTTTCGATTGCATCAATGACGTATGAAGAAGCCATGGAGATGTCGCATTTCGGTGCTAAAGTCATTCATCCTCCAACGATACAGCCTGCGCTTGATAAAAAAATTCCATTGCTGATTAAAAATACGTTTAGACCGGAACATCCCGGAACATTTATATCCATCAAACCAACCGATCAGGCTTTTTTGATTAAAGGAATTTCATCCATCGATAAAATTTCTTTGCTCACCTTGCAGGGAAGCGGAATGGTTGGCGTTGCAGGAATTTCTGCCCGATTGTTTGGCGCATTATCACAAGCCAGAGTGAATGTAATATTGATTACACAAGGTTCTTCCGAACATACAATCAGTTTCGCAGTAAAGCCTGAAGATTCTTCATTGGCACAAAATTCAATTGAAGAAGCATTTCGTTTGGAGATCCGTGCCAAACTAATCGGAAAAATTCGTGTTGAAAATGATCTTTCAATCATTGCCGTCATTGGAGAAAACATGCGTAATACACCGGGTGTATCAGGCCGGTTATTTCAAGCGCTCGGTAAAAACGGTATAAGCGTTGTTGCCACTGCACAAGGCTCATCGGAATTAAATATTTCTACGGTCATTCACCGGCACGATCTCGACAAAGCATTGAATTCACTTCATCAGGCTTTTTTCCTTTCTGATGTAAAAACACTTTCCGTATTTCTTGTCGGCATTGGCCTTATAGGAGGTACGTTGATAAAACAAATAGCTAAACATCGCGAGCATTTGAGAAGTGCAAGATCACTGGAAATTGTTATTGCAGGAATTGCCAATTCGAAAAAAATGATTTTCAATGCCGATGGACTTTCTTTACAAAAGTATTCTGAAGTTCTTTCGAAGGCAGGGGAGAAGATGGATATTCATCTGTTTGTTGAAAAGATGAAAGAGATGAATCTTTCACAAAGCATATTTGTTGATTGTACATCGGATGAAAAAATTGCGGCAACCTATGCCGATATTCTTGGACATAGTATTTCAATTGTTACTCCCAACAAAGTTGCAAACAGCGGATCCTGCAAGCAATATAATTTATTACGTGAGAAAGCCAATAAAGGAAATGTACGTTTCATGTACGAAACAAATGTAGGTGCAGGCTTGCCTGTTATTAATACATTGAATGATTTAATGTCGAGCGGCGATAGGATAATTCGCATTGAAGCGGTACTTAGCGGAACGCTATCATTTATATTCAATAATTTTCTGGAGGGAAGTTCGTTTAGTGAAATTGTGAAAGAGGCGATGAAACGGGGCTATACGGAGCCCGATCCGCGTGTTGATTTAAGTGGTAAAGATGTAGCCCGAAAACTATTAATATTATCTAGGGAAACCGGAAATAATATGGAGCTAAAGGACATTAAAATTGAATCTATATTGCCTTTATCATGTACCCGGGCAAAAAGCGTTGAAAAGTTTTTCGTTGAATTGAAAAAAAACGATGATGTTTTTGAGAAGATAAGAAGGTCGGCTGCTTCTAAAGGAAAGGTTTTACGATTCATTGCCAAGCTGGAAAACGGGAAAGGGTCCATTAGCCTGCAAGAAGTGAATAGTTTTCATCCATTCTTTAACTTATCCGGAAGCGATAATATTATTTCATTTACTACTGAACGGTATTCTGACAGGCCATTGGTAGTAAAAGGTCCCGGCGCAGGAGCAGAGGTTACGGCTGCAGGAGTTTTTGCGGAAATTATAAGTATTGGAAAATACTTTGAATAGTAATTTATTTATTTTATTCTTACATTTCAGTTTGCAGTCGACAGGTTGGAATTTGTTTTAGAAAAAACAAATTCTAAAATTCCGGTTTTTAAAAATTATTAGAATGAAAAAGAAGATTACTGTTTTCGCCCCGGCCACAGTTGCTAATATTGGATGTGGATTTGACTCTATGGGCCTTGCCATTGATGCACCCGGTGATGAATTAAGATTGGAATTTAATAATGAAAAGAAAATTCGTATTCGAAAAATTACGGGAGACCATAAAAAGCTTTCATTGGATCCGAAAAAAAATACAGTGAGTGTTTCAATACAGGCTTTATTGGATACATTAGAGATTAATCAGGGATTTGATATTTATCTTTCTAAAAAAATGCCTTTAGGCAGTGGCCTTGGCTCCAGTGCAGCGAGTTCAGTCGCCGGTGTATTTGCTGCCAATGAATTACTCGGACAACCTTTCCGAAAAATGGATTTAGTTCCTTTTGCCATGGTAGGTGAAAAATTAGCAAGTGGTGCTGCTCATGCAGATAATGCTGCACCTTCATTGCTTGGCGGAATAGTCTTAATCCGTTCGTATGATCCGCTCGAAGTTATTTCTCTAGCTGTTCCTGATAAACTTATCGTCGTTGTTGTCCACCCAAATGTAGAACTTCTTACCAAAAATTCGAGAGCTGTACTACCCAAATCAATTTCATTGAAAGACGGTATAGCGCAATGGTCTAATACTGCGGCACTCGTTGCTGGTTTGTACACTAATAATTTTAGTCTTATCGGTCGTTCAGTATCGGATCGTATAGCTGAACCGCATCGCGCTTCTCTTATTCCATGTTTTAACGATGTGAAAGCTTCAGCAATTATAAAAGGGGCTCTTGCCTGTAACATCAGCGGCTCAGGCCCTTCAGTGTTTGCTTTTGCTGTAGGAAAAAATAAAGCAGAAGAAATAGCCAAAGCGATGCGAAGTGCTTTTTCAAAAGCAAATATCAAAAGCACTGCATACATTTCACCCGTTAATAAAGAAGGAGCAAGAATAATTTAATTAGTTACTCCGGTAATCTCTCATTTAAATTTTATAAATTTTTATAATATTATTTTTCTAAAATAGAATAATAAAAAAATAAGTATGAAATTAATACTCATCATTTTTCAAAATCCCAATAACAAAAAGATAATTATCATTAATTAAATCTAAAATCTAAATTTTTGATTTTTGATTCATGCAACTTGCTACTCGATACCCGATACCCAATACCCAATACCTTATACCAATGAAATACTTCTCCACCAAAAATAAATCCCAACCCCACACCTTTCGTGAAGCCGTTTTAAAAGGCCTTCCCCAAGACAATGGTTTGTTTATGCCTGAAAAATTTATTCCGCTGGATGCCGGTTTTTTTTCATCATTAAGAGAAAAAGAGATTTCCGAAATTGGTTTTGAAATCAGTAAATCATTTGTTGGTAAAGAAATACCTACTGAAGAATTAAGGAAAATATGTAATGAAGCTTTTAATTTTCCTGTGGAGCTAGTCGAACTTGACGATCAAACATATATTGCTGAATTATTTCATGGACCGACGCTTGCATTTAAAGATTTTGGCGCACGTTTCATGGCCAGAGTGATGTCTTACCTCAATCGCGGAGAAAAAAAACTTCTTACCATACTTGTTGCTACCTCCGGAGATACGGGAGGAGCTGTAGCAGATGGATTTTATGATATTGAAGGAATTGAAGTATTTATTCTTTATCCTTCGGGCGGAGTTAGCGAACTTCAGGAGAAGCAGCTAACCACGTATGGGAAAAATATTCATGCCATAGAAATTAAAGGAACTTTTGATGATTGTCAGCAACTGGTAAAATCAGCTTTTCTTGATAGCGAACTGTCATCGATTTACAGGCTATCATCAGCAAACAGTATAAATATCGCCAGATTAATACCACAAATGGTATATTACTTTGATTCATTTTCAAAAATTCCGGCTCGTACTAAAAATGTTGTCTTTGTTGTACCCAGTGGAAATTTCGGAAACCTTACTGCAGGTCTATTTGCAAATAAAATGGGATTACCTGTTGCTCAATTGATAGCTGCTACTAATGTAAATGATACGGTTCCTTTGTATTTGTCGGGGAATGGATTTCACCCGCGTGCTTCTATTTCTACTATATCGAATGCAATGGATGTAGGTAATCCAAGCAACTTTGGCCGCATGCTTGATCTTTTTGATAATTCTTTAGAAGCCATGCAAAAAAGAATCACTGCTTATTCATATACGAATGAAGAAACGGAAATGGTAATGAAATTTGTATATAATTTCCATGATTATATTGCAGATCCACACGGAGCTGTAGGAATTGCCGGTTGGAATCAATATTCATCAGACAATGAAAATGCAACCGGTATCATCTTAGAAACGGCGCATCCTGCTAAATTTATTGATACCGTAGAAAGAGTTTTGAAAATTACTTTGCCTCTTCCTGAAGCACTGGAAAAACTTCGTACCAAAACAAAATCTGCCGTTTTA
>JANLOW010000162.1:0-2325 GCA_031366785.1 Bacteroidota bacterium
TGTAAGTGTTCCTAAGATTGTTTTTATATTCAAACTGGTGCCCGTTGGTGTAACCAGATACCAAACCGTATTTAATGTGCCCAGTAGTGTCCAGCAAGACGGTGCTGCAGGAAGCTCCGGATTTGTACAACGGTTATCGCCTGCTACTGTAGTTCCCAGTGGGAGTGGTGTAGCATTACAAGGGAAATCGTTTGGAGAATTTCCTGTTGAAGAAGTAACGTTTAAATCAAATGTAACAAATGAAGGCGGGCTCTGAGAATCAACAACAATGTAATAGGTTCCGGCTGCGGGTAATGTGAAATTTCCGCTTACATTTCCACCGCCTACATAACCCAGACATGTGGCTGAAGCAGAACTTGGACAACCTTGATATACTGTAAATCCTGCAGCTATTGATGATGTATTGCTTAATGTAATTTGAACACATTGAGAGGAGGCAACGGTATAGGAAAAAACCATGTCTTCGCCGCTCTCAAAAACAGATCCACAAGAACTACTGTCGGCATTGTTATAATCATCGCCTTTGCATAATGTCGTTTGTCCCGTTATTGTATATGACAAAGAAGGAATCGGAACAGCTGTACCACACGTTGCTCCATTATTACCCACCGGTGGAGCAGTAATTGAAAGATTATAACTTGGAATAGCACCAGCCGCAGCATTCCGGTCTACAATAAGATAATACGTATTTCCTGAAACCACATCCACACAAAATGACTGAGTCCCTAAAGGGCCCTGTGAAGATGCAACACAATTACTACTGGATCCGATAAACGGACAACCATCGTAAAGCATAATGCCAACATTTGTAGAGGTACTTGTTAATGTTACTGATATATTTCCTGAAGTGGATGGTGTAAAAACATAAACTCTGTCTAACCCTTGCAAGTAAGTACTACTGCCACATGTAATTGTATTAGAGGCTGTAAAGTCATCACCCATGCCGGTAGTCGTAATGCCGGCTCCACTGTTATAAGGAAGAAATGCAACATTTACAACGCCCAAACCCATTGAAGCAGGACATGTAGGAGGAATAGGAGATGAAACGCAGATATAAAATTGAAACGTTGCCGGTGGAGGTGATAAAAAATCATACACTCGGATATAATAGGTATTACCTGAAACGAAACCGCTATAAGTAAGATTTTCTACTGCGCCTGTTGCTGTCGAATTCGAACACCCTAAACTTGTAAGCGAACCACAGCTTCCGGATAGAACTTCAACAACAGCATCGAAAGAAGCGGAACCGCCGACGGTAATAATATGTTGGAATTGTGTTGCAGTAAATTTATACCAAACATCATCGTTAGCCGAACCTGCGCATGCGGAAGATGGAGTAGATCCGGTCGCATTTAATGTATGACCGCAGGTCTGATTACAGGTTGGCGGAAAGGCAGGAGCTGATGGTGTAAGAGAAATGGCTCCTGAACAATCATCGTTGGTAATTGGAGTCAGAATTGAAATGGTTCCAGCCATAGCACCTGTATTGTTAACGGTTTTTATAAGCCTTATAAAATAAACCGTACCAATTATAGTAGGGATAGTTAGTGTTTCAGTTATATTATTACCAACTATATTTGAACAGCCAACTGGAGTCATTGAACCACACGTTCCAGTGTAAACCGCTAAAGCTAAATCACGATTACCAGTAACAGTACCAATAATTGTTGTTGTAGTTGTAATTGCTGTAAATTGAAACCAACCATCGCGGAAATTTTGATTTTGAGAAACGCATGGACTTCCCTGCGGAATTTGTGTAGTGTCTTCGATACTAAACGTAGTGGGAACATTGTAAGCGAAAGGTCCGCTGCATGAATTTATTGGACAGTTCGGAACACTTGATTGTGGACATAGGTTATCCGAAGACTGAGCCAAAGCAGAATATGAAATAAAAAAAAGTAAATAAGAAAATAAAAAGTGTTTCATGTGGTGAGCCTGAAACGGTTTCAGGCATTAATGTGTTTTGTTATCTATAGATCTAAGATTTGAGATTTTATAATTACTTTTTATTTTAGGAATATCGCTGCTGTATATTTTTTCTATGGTCGTGTTGATTATTAATTGATTCAAAATATTCATTATTGAAGATTCATCTTTTATGACTTCGCTATCGTAAGTAATTATCATTACTTTTAATTCATAACAAGCATCTATTTCTTTTATACCAGGAAGTGTATCGATGGAATTGGTAATTATTCGGGCATTTTTTTCAGCCAATAATGGAAGACGTATTAGGATTTCTTTCTTAATTATCTCCTTTTCCATTGAAAAGCAAACAGTGCTTGCCATAAATAAAAACAACATCAAAAAGAAAACTCTCTTTGT
>JANLOW010000198.1:0-2546 GCA_031366785.1 Bacteroidota bacterium
TATAGCAGTAATTGTATTTTTAAGTTTTGTAACAGTTCAACAGGGATACATTGCAGTAATAACAATATTCGGAAAATACCGTCGCATTATGACTCCCGGTTTGAATTTTAAAATTCCTTTTATCGAAGTAGTACATAAAAAGATTTCTATTCAGAATCGTTCTGTTGAATTGGAATTTCAGGCGATAACTATAGATCAGGCAAATGTTTATTTTAAAGCGATGTTGTTGTATTCTGTCATTGATCAGGATGAAAAATATATTATCAATGTAGCTTTTAAATTCGTGGATGAAAGAAATTTCATGCAAGCATTAATTCGTACGATTGAAGGATCTATTCGTGGGTATGTTGCTACTAAAAAACAAGCAGACGTACTTGGTTTAAGAAAAGATATTACAGAACATGTCAAGGAACAAATAGACAGAAACTTGGAAGAATGGGGTTATCATTTAAAAGATCTTCAGTTAAATGACATTACCTTCGACGAAGTAATAATGAAGTCAATGAGCCAGGTTGTGGCTTCCAACAATCTTAAAGCAGCTGCAGAGAATGAAGGACAGGCTTTATTGATAACCAGAACTAAAGCAGCAGAAGCAGAAGGTAATTTTATAAAAATATCTGCTAATGCTGAAAGAGAAGCTGCACAAATGCGAGGCCAGGGAGTTGCACTTTTCAGACAAGAAGTTGCCAAGGGAATGTCAGAAGCAGCAAAAGAATTGCAAACAGCAAATCTCGACACATCAGTCATACTTTTTAGTATGTGGACAGAAGCCGTTAAGAATTTCGCAGAACAGGGTAAAGGAAATATTATTTTCCTTGATGGTTCACCGGACGGTATGCAGCAAACGATGCGTCAAATGATGGCACTTTCAAGTCTAACAGATCTGACAGAAAGAAAAAAGTAATAGTTTGAAATAGTTTATTCGCCGGTTAAATTATTTTTTTGCTTCTTCAAAAAATTTACGGCTGTAGCTATTACTAAGATCCGATTCTGTGTGGTTGTTCCTTTTCAGAACTATACCCTCTTTTTCATAACTTTGAATGTTATTCATCGCCGGATTCACAGCATTAGGCTCATTCAAATTATTTTTCATTGCATTCCCATTTCCGACGGATGAATTAATACCCTCATTAACAGCTTGTCCAATAGCAACAATGCAACCTAAAGATAAGGCAATAATAATAGATAGTTTTAGTTTTTTCATACCTTTGTTAATGACTTTTTTTACTTGAGTCTTGAGTCTTGATTCTTGACTCAAGACTCTTGAAATAATACCCCACAAAACTATGGAAATAAATAAAACCAACGAAGAGTGGAAAAAAAAATTATCCACCGAACAATATCGTGTCTTAAGAGAAAAAGGGACAGAGTCGCCTTTTAGCGGTAAATTTTATTTGAATAATGAAAAAGGCATCTATGTTTGCGGAGCATGTGGTAATGAATTGTTTACTTCTGATATGAAATTTGATTCAAGTTGTGGATGGCCTTCTTTCGACAGGGAAATAGAGGGTGGAAAAATTATCACTATCAAAGACAATTCACATGGGATGATAAGGAAAGAAATCGTTTGTGCACGATGTGGGTCGCATCTCGGGCATCTTTTCGATGATGGTCCCACGAAAACGGGTTTGAGGTATTGTGTAAATTCTGTTTCATTAGACTTTAAAAAGAAGTGATAAATATTAGTAAATGATGTTGAAAATTCCTGTAGAGATCATTGGTTATTTAAAAAGTTTCTTGTAGGTTTGATTTCTTTCAAAATACTATGGGATCAGGTGCATTGGTATTGCTAATTATTTGTGGAATCGCTTTTGCAGGCGGAGGAATTTTATTATCCGATGTTTTATCTCAAAAATCAAAAAATCTTCAGAAAGGTCAAACTTATGAGTGTGGCATATCTACGATTGGACAATCTTGGATCCAATTCAATGTAGGATATTACCTTTTTGCTTTGCTGTTCCTTATTTTTGATGTAGAACTTGTATTTTTATATCCCTGGGCAGTTGTTGTCAAAGAAGTTGGTATGCCTGCATTAATTGAAATAATCATATTTCTTTTCATTTTATTTTTGGGATTTCTTTATGCACATCGAAAAGGAGCTTTAAAATGGATGTGAACGAGAACCCCGCAAAAACATTTCCCGGACAAATACATCCAACTCCCGGTGGAGGAATTTTAATTAGCAAACTTGATGAAGTTTTAAATTGGGCACGTTCAAATTCATTATGGCCTCTTGTATTTGGCACCAGTTGTTGTGCTATAGAAATGATGAGTACGGCTTCAGCTAAATATGATTGGTCGAGGTTTGGTTTTGAAGTTGCACGCGCAAGTGCACGACAAGCAGATGTAATTATTATTGCAGGAACGATCGTAAATAAAATGGCACCTGTTCTTAAGAGACTATATGACCAGATGCCTGATCCAAAATATGTTATTGCCATGGGAGCGTGTGCTACATCGGGCGGACCGTTCTTTTATAATACCTATTCTGTAGTTAAAGGAGCTGATCATGTAATTCCCGTTGATGTTTATGTTGCCGGTTGTCC
>JANLOW010000200.1:0-2454 GCA_031366785.1 Bacteroidota bacterium
AATGTTTCGAAATAATTTAGCACTTCCGGTTGTAAGCCCTAATTGCAAATCATTACCCTGTGGACCAGTAAAATTAAGATATACACGAATTCCACCGGGTGCGACAGGAAGATTTACTGTTTTTGATTGTAGTACTGTTCCGGCTGAATTTCTTAATTCAATAGTTCTGCTACCTGCTACTTCTGGATAAACTAAAACAGAAACAAGTTTAAAAACTTTTCTTGAATCGAATTTTAGATAATTACCAGAAGATGTGCCACCTGTAGCTAAACCTACAACATTATCAACCTTACCTACTTTGCTGCCTTTTCCTTTTTCTGACTGCACATAATAAGTTGTTGTATTAGTTAAAGACGGAGTTGTATAATTTTTTCCGGTTTCGATAAGGTTGCCATTTACTGCGGCACTATACCAAAACAATGAATCACCTGCTGAGCCAGGATTAGCAGTTAATGTAAATGAACCATTGCTGCAACTAAGAGAAGAAGTAGTTGTTGGATCTAAAATTGGCGGTATTACATTTACTATAATTTCATTGGAGTCATTGGAGTATGAAAGATCGCCATTTCTGTGTTGCGTATAAGCTTTTATTGAATATACTCCATCCAGATTAAAGTCATATGTTCGGGTAAACGTCAGAGTCGTTGTGCTACTTGGAGCAAGTGTTCCCGGAAAAGTATCAACAAGGGTTGTTACCGTAGTTCCATTGTTAATTAAAAGCGTAACTAAAATGTTTGACTCGTTTACACTTCCATAATTTCCCAAGTCAACAGATAAGCTTACATTATTTTCCCTGCATAAGTTAACTTTGGGTGCGATGATGTTATCAATGGCAACATCTTTAACAATACCGGCATTCGGAGGCAGTTTAACAAGAGCGAAATTTTTAAAATCTAAATTATTTCTGAAATACCCGAAAATTGCAAATCCATAATCAGAAGTTTCAATGGCTCTGTAAGCATGATCATGCCGGGTACCTCCATAATTTTTCTTCCAGTCGAGATTACCAAAAGCATCAATTTTAAATAAAAAATAATTCGGATTGATTAGTCCGAAACTGCGTGTGATACCGGCAATAATAAAACCGCCATCAGAGGTATTTTCAACGGTCTTTCCACCATCTTTTTTTGATCCTCCGAAAACTTTATCCCAAATTATATTTCCATTTGAATCGGTTTTAATCATCCACACATCTGTATCTCCCAATCCATTGGCAACAGTGTCTGCATCTCCAACAAGAATATATCCTCCATCAGGAGTAATTTGTGCATAGTGGCATTCCTGAAGGTGTGGTTGTCCGTATGTTTTTTCCCATTGAACATTTCCTGAGGAATCCGTTTTTACAAGGTAATAATCACCATCAAGATTTCCATAGCTATACGTTTGGCCACTTAAAATATAACCTCCGTCTGCAGTTTGTTGAATAGAATTTCCAATTTCATAAGACCCGCCACCAATATTTTTTTCCCAAAGTTTCGTACCGGCACTATCAAATTTTACAAGATAGATATCATAACCTCCATGTGTTCCGGCGCCTGTATTTACTCCTACGGCCGTATAACCTCCATCTGTATTAGGAACAAAGCCTTCGAACCATTGAATATTTGCATCACCCAAAACGGTCGTCCATAAAGTATTTCCTGATAAATCTGTTTTTAAAATAATTGCATCATCACTACCATTCCTGTTTGTTACACCACAAATTACAAATCCCCCTGTTACAGGCTTCACCATATTTGCAAAATCAAACGAAGGTCCTCCTATGGATTTAGACCATACTGTGTTCCCATTTGCATCGGTGCGAATTAGCCAGATGTCTGTTTGTCCATTACTATAAGTGTCGGTTCCTCCGGTTATGATAAAGCCGCTGTCGGGCATTTGCTCCATCCATCTTCCATCTTCATTAAACGCTCCACCGTATTCTTTACTAAATGAAATTTGAGCATTCACACTCTTTCCGGCAAATAATGTTATTAAAATAAGTGGTAATAGTATCTTCTTCATAAAGTTTGTTTGAATTGTCAAAAATAACTGTTAATAAAGGTATTCCATCTATATTATGTAGAAAAAATGTATTCTATGGTAAACGTTCGGTTTTTAAGGATGAATACAAAGAATTTCTCAACGATTACCAAGTAAATCCCCAGAATATAAATGCAAGAACAGGATAAGAAGTTGAATTTTTAGTGAGTTTTTGGCCTATCTTTTTGAAATAAATGAAATATTTCAACCCCCTCCCAAAAAGGGTGGGTTAAAACAAAAACTTCTGTTTTTAACCCACCCTATTATATTTTTTAAAAAACAACTCAATGTACTTCCGTCTTTTTATATTCTTCAGCTAGTTTTCTTTGAATTTCAGAAGGAACATAAGCATATTCAAAAAAACGTCCGGAGTAACTTCCTCTTCCCTGAGTTATTGATCGAAGGGATGTGGAATATTTATCCAGCTCTGAT
>JANLOW010000209.1:0-6372 GCA_031366785.1 Bacteroidota bacterium
TCCGAAATATTTTTCATCCAAAAAAAAAATTAATTAATATTAATCCCTATCACCAGATTTTTTCAGATCGGTTTGGGTTTATAAATGATTTATCATGTATTGATTATTTGTTTAATGTTGGAAACAGATGAGAGTCAAGAACCAAGAATCAAGAATCAAGACAATTTAATATATATAATTAAAACATGATTCTTGGCTCTTAATACTAGTATCTACAAAGTCTTGAGGCTTGGTTCTTGACTCTTGATTCTACAAAGACAATATCTCCGCAATCCTCATCAGATCATTTGGAAATTCCTTTTTGGTTTTAACAACATCTGAAAAAGAAGAATGAACGACTTTATTGTTTATGATTCCGACCATTTCATTTTTTCTACCTTCTAACAATGCTTCAACAGCTGCTACACCAAGCCTGCTGGCCAAAACACGGTCTGTGCAGCTTGGAGAACCTCCTCGTTGCATATGTCCCAAAACACTCACCCGAGTATCATATTCATTGAATCTTGATTTCACTGCTTCAGCAATATCATAAGCACCGCCTGCATCATCACCTTCTGCAACAATTACAATCATCGAAGATTTTTTTCGCTGCCATCCACGTTCAAGTATTTTTATAATTTGTTTTATCCGCGTTTGTTTTTCAGGAATTAGTATTGCTTCAGCTCCACCTGCAATTCCACTGTAAAGTGCAATCATTCCAGCATCTCTGCCCATCACTTCTATAAAAAAAAGACGATTGTGTGAATCAGCAGTATCCCTTATCTTATCTATTGCCTGAACAACTGTATTGAGTGCCGTATCAAAGCCTATTGAAAAATCAGTACCGTAAATATCGTTGTCGATGGTTTTTGGAATGCCTATGGAAGGTATAGAATATTCATTTGAGAATTTCTCTATACCCCGAAAAGATCCATCGCCGCCCAAAACAATAAGTGCTTCTATCCCTTCATTTTTAATATTCTCAAATGCTGTTTTTCTGGATTCCGGAGTTTTAAATCTTTCGCTTCTTGCTGTTTTAAGAATTGTACCGCCTCTTTGAAGAATATTACTTACACTATGTGACGACAACTCCAAAAAATTTCCATCAATCAAACCGTCAAAACCATTCAAAACACCTACAATGGTTAACTCATTAAAAATACCTGTCCTTACAACAGCCCTAATACCTGCATTTAACCCCGGACAATCGCCACCGGTAGTTATAACACCAATTTTTTTATATTTCATTCCTGATTAGTTTTCATAATGCCACCTTTTGAAGTCTTCTTACTGCCTGAATAAAGTTCAAATTTCAGAAAACGACATTCGAGAGCACCGTTGTAAAGTTGAATTTTTCGCGAAGCATGCAAACCAATATATTTAGCTGCATCGCGATTTGCCGTTAGTACCCATGCAACACTTCCCTGATATTTTTTTTTCAATTGATCTCCGATATTTTTATAAAGATCAAAAAGATCTGTATCTGTTAGTCGTCCGCCATATGGCGGATTGGCAACTATTGTTTGAGCCGTTTCAGCAGGTGTATAATGTTCGAAAGGCATTTCATGAAAAATAATTTCATTGGCAACACCTGCAGCATTTGCATTTTCTTTTGCATGACTGATTACCTGGTGAGAACGGTCTATACCCGTAATAGAAAAATCAAGGGATGTTTTTTCAATACTTTTTGCTTTTTGTTTAACAGATTCCCACAAAGGAGCATCAAAATCTATCCATCTTTCAAATCCAAATTCATTTCTAAAACTTCCCGGAGCTATGTTTCTGGCAATCATGGCCGCTTCAATCAGAATTGTACCACTACCGCACATAATATCAGTCAATGGCGAATTGCGATCCCATCCGCTTAATAAAACCATTCCTGCCGCCAATGTCTCATTCAAGGGAGCTTCACCTTGCTGAACTCTGTATCCTCTTTTATGAAGCGAGTCTCCTGAACTATCCAATGCAACAGAAGCTACATTATCGGATAAATGCACATTAATTCTGACTTTAGGAAAACGAAGATCTACATCCGGACGCTTGCCTGATTTATCACGGAACTGATCCACAATGGCATCTTTTGTTTTCAATGAGATATACAAAGAATGAGTAAGGTTTGACTTTACAGTTACCGCATCAACAGCCAATGTATCATCGGCTGAAAGAAATTCGCTCCAATCAATTTTTTTAACCTCATCGTATAATTGCTGTTCATTCGTAGCCGGAAATGTTCGTATCGGCTTTAAAATTCTTAATGAAATACGGCTATTTAAATTGATCGTATACATTGTTTCAAGCGTACCGCTAAAAAAAACTGCCCGGGTTCCTTTTCGAATATCACTGGCATCATAAGTTTTTAACTCTTCGACTAAGATATCTTCGAACCCAAAAGATGTTTTCGCAATCATTGGAAATTTTTTCATCATCAATTTTTATTTAGCCAGCCTTTTTTATAAAAATATATTATCTGAACGATTACAATTAATATCATTATAATACAAACAGAAATATAACCATACGGTGAGTAAAGTTCCGGCATGTTTAATGGAAATACCTTTCCCGTTTCAGGATTGTTGCGGGAAAAATTCATCCCATACAAACCAACGATAAAGGTAAGCGGAATAAATATGGTAGAAATGATTGTTAACACTTTCATCACCTGATTTAGCCGATTACTGACCGATGATTGATAAACATCCATTAGTGAAGCCGTTACTTCTTTATAACTCTCAACAAGATCAAGAAGCTGAATACAATGATCGTAGGTATCGCGAAAAAATACTTTGTTAGTATCACTGATTTCGATAAATGAAGATCGAAGAATATCATTCATCTTATCACGTTCAGTCCATATTGTCCTTCGTAAAAGAACCAAATCCTTTTTTTTCTGAAGAAGTCGGTTTAAGGATTGACGTGTTGGATTAGACATTAGTTCATCCTGTAAATCGTCGAGATAATCTCCCATTTTTTCAAGAATGGGGTAATAATTATCAATAACAACATCCATCAGAGAATATACCAGATAATCAGCGCCTGATCGACGTAAATACCCTTTTCCTAAGCGAATACGATTTCTAACAGGGTCGAGTATATCTTCATATTTTTCCTGAATGGTAATCACAAAATTATTACCAAGGAAAATACTTAGCTGATCATTTTGAAAAACACTACCGTTTTCACCAAGAACGCGGGAAATGAAAAAAAGATGACCTTTAAATTCTTCAACTTTCGGGCGTTGATAAACATTAATAACATCCTCCATCTGTAAACGATGAATACCAAAAAAATCTGCCAACTGTTCTAAGAAGACCTTATTTCCAAAACCTTTGATATCGAACCAATGGATCTTCAGAGGATTATTCTGAAGCTGCAATTTAATATCATCGATAGAAAATAATTCAGACTCCAATACAGACTCCTCATTATAAACAAAGGAGCGGATCTTAAGGTTTAATGCATCTTCTGGGACATTAATTGCTCCCGGTGCAGTTCCCGGAGGCGCATGCTTAATACGTCTGATACGATGATGTCTTAAATTTTTTCTCATCTAATTTTTTGAATTGCTAAAAATAAATACAAATGAATTAATTAGTTCTTATTCGGCTAAAAAGTTTTAAGCACTAATAATCAATTAGATCTCATATTTCTACTAAATGGATTTATAAAGTAAAAAAATGACTCCCCAAAATTACCCCAAAAGTTGAATACACAACCCATCGTAATCGATACTTGATACTTGATACTATTCCCCCCACGTATCGATCATTTCTTTAAATTAGCCGACTAAATAAGAGAAAATGATTTCTAAAGTTAAACCGGTTGTCATCGATAAAAGTGATAAAAACGACTGGTTTGAGACCTGGTTTGATTCACCATACTATCACCTTTTATATAAAAATCGAGATCATCTCGAAGCTGAGCGCTTTCTGGACACCCTTATTGATTATTTAAACCCTACTCCGAATGACCGTATACTTGATGTTGCCTGTGGAAAAGGCAGACATTCAGTTTATCTAAACAAAAAAGGATTTGATGTTACAGGCTTTGATCTATCATCGGAAAGCATACTTTACAATAAACAATTTGAGAATGAGAAACTCAATTTCTATTTACACGATATGCGGGAAGTATTTCGTTCGAATTATTTTGATATAGTACTTAATCTCTTTAGTAGTTTTGGTTATTTCGAAAAAGAAAGAGATAATATTCGTTGCCTGATAGCTAATGCAATAACGCTTAAAGAAAATGGTATTTTTGTATTTGACTATTTTAATGCCGGAAAAATCCGTAAATATGGAAATGATATTTCAGATAAGCAGGTGGAAGGAATTAAATTTCACATTGAAAAATATATAGATGGCCATTTCATTAAAAAGAAAATTTCATTTAATGATAAGGAATGCAACTTCAACTTTGAAGAACAATTAATTCTTACCGATAAAAACGAACTCGAAAAATATTTTACTACTGCCGGCCTTGAAATAGTTCAGAGTTTTGGCAATTACAAACTTGAACCGTTTAATGAGAAAACTTCTGAACGGTTAATTCTACTTGCTAAAAAAAGAAAAATCTAGATTATGCAGGCTATTGCATATTTTTTACTTTTCATTACAATTATTATAAGTGGTACTTCAGTATTTGCTTTCCGAAAAATAAATTCCGGATTTTTAAAACTGTTACTATCCTTTAGCGGGGCTTACCTTTTTGCATTAACGGTTCTTCACTTGATTCCTGAAGTTTATCATTCGGGTGATAAAAATATTGGCATATTCATTTTTATCGGATTTTTTATTCAAATCATTCTCGAATTTTTTTCCGAAGGAATTGAACATGGTCATATCCATATTCATAAAAATCAAAATGCTGCTTTTCCTTATGGAGTAATGATCGGTTTGTGTCTCCATAGTTTTCTAGAGGGAATGCCCTTAGTACAAAATTTCTCCGAAGCAGGAACACAACGTTCTTTACTTGCAGGAATCATTCTTCATCATATTCCTGTCGCAGTTGCACTGATGACCATGTTTCTTCAATCCGGCCTCTCAAAAAGCCGTTCAGTTTTTTTCCTGATTCTCTTCGCAATGATGGCTCCGATGGGAGCATTTACAGGAAATTATTTTACAGCACTCGGACTTCAGAACATTCCATTACTTTTTGATAGGATAATGGCAGTCGTAATTGGTATTTTTCTTCATATCTCCACTACAATTCTATTTGAATCAAATGAAGAACATCGTTTCAACTATTTAAAACTTCTTATAATAATTATAGGAGCCGGGCTTGCAATGCTTTCTTAAGCAGGATAAATTAATTTCAAAAAAAAATTAGTTTATATGAAAACGAAAGAAGATTTTCTTGTTTTAAATAAACTAATTTTCTGTTAATGACGCTTATTGATTTACTGTTTGATTAGTGATTTTGTGTAATGCTTCTTTAATAGCTTGCATATTCGGAAGATCACTCGGATTAGCAAGAATCTCTATAAATCTAACAATACCTTCTTTGTCGAGAACAAATGTAGATCGTTTAGCAACATCTTTATATCCGAAAGCAAAATCATGATGAACAACATCGAAATCTTTAATGGTCTGTTTATTAAAATCAGAAAGTAATGGGTAAGTGATTTTATTTTGTTCTGAAAACCATTTAATAGCAAATATTGTATCGACAGAAATTCCTACAACTGAAGCATTCATGCCCTCATACATTTTAAAATCATCCTGAACAGAACACATTTCTTTTGTGCACGGTCCGGTTCCTGCCATTGGATAGAAAAATATTATAAGATTTTTTCCTTTAAAACTTTCTAGTGTAACTTCATTTTTATCCTTATCAAGAAGTTTGAAATCGGGTGCTTTTTGGCCAATGTTAATCATATCTTTATATTATTAATTTTTCACAAATATAAGATTTTGAATTTATTTATTGTTCTTTTTAAATCATAATAATTATTGATTAATATGTTTCGAATTGAATATAATTATCAAAATTTCCTCCTTTTTATCCAAAGTGGGTAATAGTATTCTATATTTAGACAATTACAAGGTAAGATCGATTCGAATGAAAATTATTAAGTACTTAAACCGCTATCGACTTATAATCATACTGATAATTAGTTTGATTTGTGCCTCTAACGTAAAATGGGGTGGACAACGTTGGAAAGAAATAATAGGATTTGACGGGAAAGGATATTATGCTTATTTGCCGGCTATTTTCATTTACCAGGATTTGCAACTCACTTTTCTTGATAATATCGAAGAAAAATATTCCGGGCCTAACACGCATTATGAGATTCGAGTTGTTACTCCACGTGGCACTATAGATAAATACTTTTGTGGAACCGCTTTTGTTCAACTTCCATTTTTTTTTGTTGCACACTTTTTAACAATACTTACG
>JANLOW010000216.1:0-1649 GCA_031366785.1 Bacteroidota bacterium
AAGGGCAAATGTCATTCCTGCCGGTACATAGGTAACTCCTGCTCCAGAGACCGTAGCATCCAGACCGTTTATAGAACCATTGCCATCATTATCACGAAAAATTCTAACTGAATTAATGTCTGTTGCATCTGCCGAGCCTCCACCTGTAACGGTAACAGCTGTAAAATTGGAGGCCGATGTAGCTGAAACTGTAAATCCGGCTAAAACGACATCAGAGGCTCCTGTTATAATAGGTGTTGATGGCTGTGGTGATATGTTAGCTAATGTTGTAGAGGGTACAGGTGTAACACTTGACCAGGTAGTTCCAACTCTTATTTCGTCGATGGTTAATGCGCTTGGTGTATTCGTAGTATTGTCTTGCCTTAAAAATATTCTTTGTATGGTTGCATTATCTGCTCCCGGACTTGTATTCGTTGATGTTGCATCTGCTGCCGGCTCGGCTCCGCCAATAACTGGGTTTATCCAGACTTTTGAAACGTCATTGGTAGCACCTGCCACCAATTCATGCCTTACCACAACTAAATATGTCGTACCGACAAGCAGTGTATTTGTGGCCCAGATAGTATTTATGGCTTGATTACTGGCATTTATAGCAATGTTGTAATTGGCTCCGTTTGCTCTTAAAAAGCATCTAGCAACAAAAGAAGAAGTGGTGCCATCAATTAATCCAATGGTATATCCTCCAACAGTTGTATTTAATGTGCCAAGTGTAGTAATATTTATTAAGAAAGAATAATATACTGGTACGGTTTGGCTGGTAAATGTTGTGTAATAATCTTTTCCGGCACCGCCATATGAAACACTATTTCCTGAAGACGATACAAGTCCGGCATACGATAAATTTCCACTTGCAACATTTATAGTATCTCCTGTATTTATAGTCGTCCAAACACCTCCGCTTTGAAGCGTTAAATCATTATTGATCGTATAATTAAAATGCTCCGTCAATAATTGTCCAAAACTTTTCTGATTATGAACAAAAAATACCAGTAATAAAATACAGATCATCCTTCCAATAAATGGAATGTTTTTCTGCGTTGATTTTGTAGGATTGTGTTTCATTTTAAGTTTAGTTTATTTATTATTTAATTTTTTATAAGTTTTAAATATTGAGTATCGAATTCAGATTTAACTTCAACAATGTATAATCCCTGTTTGAGATCGGTGGTCTGAAGCGATAGTATCGGCTTGGATTTGTCAACAAGATAATAAAGTATTGCCTTGCCCTCCATGTTTCTAATAAATATTTCTGATTTTATACCAGACTCTGAGATCAGAAAGGTATTGTCGTTGGTTGGGTTTGGAAAAATCGAAAAGTTTGCAATTGCTTTTTTGTAATTAACCGGAATAACATCACTAAAAGAAAACGCCCCGTCAAAATCGGTCTGCTTGAGTCTGTAATAAGAGATGCCAAAAAATGGTTTGTTGTCATCTAAATAATATTGGTGTGTCGTCGTACTGTTGCCCGAACCCGAAACATTGCCAATGGGGAAAAAGTTGTCTCCATCAATACTTTTTTCAACAGTGAAGTAATCATTATTAATTTCAGATGCTGTCGACCAGTTAAGTTTAACCTTCTTTTCCTCCTGTAAAGCATCGAAGTATAATAACTTTATGGGAAGCGGGGAAGTTAAGCTGGTAAGAGTCCA
>JANLOW010000292.1:0-21684 GCA_031366785.1 Bacteroidota bacterium
ATTTTATAAAGGAACAGATAGTATTGCCGGTGAATTGATAAGTGCACATTCACTTTCCAATGCCGGAAATTATTTATTTGTAAACGGACATAATATTTCCAGGTTAGGTAGAGGCGTTATAATTCTGGATATTTCAAACCCATTATTCCCAACATATGCAGGCGCAATAACAAACCGTTATTGCCATGACAGCTTCGTTCGTGGAGATATTATTTACACCAGCGATATTTATAATGGATTGTTTTCTGTTTATAATATTTCTAATTCATACAATCCAATACTCCTTGCAACACAAAATACACCCGGTAATTTTACGCACAATACATGGCTGAGTGACAATGGAAATACAATTTTTACAGCTGACGAAAAAGTAGGGTCACCCGTTGGAGCATTTGATATTACCGATCTGAACAATATTACCTTAATCGATACTTTTTTTAATGGAAATTTTCCTCAAAGCGAAGTTCATAATGTTCGTTTAAAAAATGATTTTCTAATTAACCCCAGTTATGGTAGTCAATTAACAATTGCTGATGCAGCACGTCCGGCAAATATTATCGAAATCGGAAACTATGTAACAGGTAATTTTCTTTGCTGGGATGCAGATCCATTTCCTAATTCAGGAAATATTTTTGCAACTGACATGAATAGCCAAACTTTTTATATTTTTTCTCCCACTTATTTACGTGCTTGTTATCTGGAAGGAATAATTACAGATAGTTTAACCGGACAGCCCATAGTAGGTGCTTTAGTAGAAATAACTTCTGTTTCTATTACAAAAACTACAAATTTTTCAGGCGAATATCGTACAGGATATGCCGATTCAGGTTCATACAATGTTTCTTTCAGTAGTGCAAATTATATTTCGAAAAATATTAATGTTTCTCTGCATAATGGTATTTTAACAACTTTAAATGTTCAACTAATTCCCATTGGAGCGGGCATTCAAAATTTAACAGATAGAAACATTAATATTTATCCAAATCCTGCAACCAATGAAATTCATATTCATTCAAATGAATTAACTGTTTTAAATTGGCAGATAAAAGATGTAACCGGTAAATTGGTACTGAAAAACGAATCAGGCTTTAACCAGTCACAACAATTCAGCATTAACATCAAATCTTTGTCATCGGGAATTTACACTGTAATTTTAGAAAATCCATTAAAAAATTTCGAAAAGACAATTATTAAAAAGTAAAAACTGCTAAACGGATATACTTAGATTGCCAGGAGCGTCATTTTTTTTATAATGATATCAGAATCATTTTTTACATGGCTGCAATTCTATCTAAGACTATTTTAATCAATTTGTTCATTGTTTCCTCCGATTTATGTGTATGTTCATTTGTAATTCTATTGGCTACAATTGCATTAATCGAGCAGCAATGATGTCCAAGTATTTTGGCAAGACCATACATGGCACCAGTTTCCATTTCAAAATTCGTAATCCGACTATTTTTAAAACGGAATGAATTTAAACTAGGTATAAAATTTTGTCGCGCCAGTTCATAACGCAACACTCTTCCTTGAGGTGCATAAAATCCGCAGCAACTCGCTGTAATTCCTTTAAACATTCCTTCCCCTAAAGCGTTTTCAAGTTTTGATGAACATTTAGAGATATAGGGTAATGAAAGAATTCCTTCATTTGGATAATGTTTTCTAAAAGCATCAATTATTTCAACTTCATCTTTATCGTTTTCCAGTTTATAGTAATTTAATAAACCATCCAGACCAAGACCGTATTGAGAGAAAACAAAACCATCGACAGGTATATCTGATTGAAGGGAGCCTGAAGTTCCTATCCGTATCAAATTTAGTGACTTAAGCGTTTTCTTAATTTCTCTTTTTTCAAGGTCAATATTTACAAGGGAATCGAGTTCATTGTAAACGATATCAATATTATCAGTTCCGATACCTGTAGATAAAACAGTGATTCGCTTTCCTTTATAGGTTCCAGTATGTGTAACAAATTCACGTTTTTGTTTTTTAACTTCAATTGAATCAAAAAAAGCTGAAACCATTTTAACACGGTCAGGATCACCTACATTGATCACAGTATCAGATATTTCATGGGGTTGAAGATTCAAATGGTAAACACTATTATCTGAATTTAGTATAAGTTCCGACTCCGGTATTTTGCTCATGTTAAATGATTGAATTAAATTTGTCCACAATAATAAAACTTATTTTTTGCTTATGGCAGGTTTTAAAAACCACATTTTAGTTCCAATCGATTTTTCAGAACAATCTATTATTGCATTAGAGCAATCTTATAATCTAGCGCGGCTAACAAAAGCCGATATTACACTTATAAACGTTATTGAAGATCCGTTTCAATTTCCTTTTTTTACTAAAAATGAAGAAAAAGGACTTGAAAAAAAAATAAAAAAGGAGCTCGGAAAATTAGCCGCTGAAACAATGAAAAAGGTAAGTATTCAGGTTAATACTCTAGTTACAAGGGGAAAGGTATATGAAGAAATTACTAAAACGGCTAAAAAATTAAAATCTTCTTTCATTATAATGGGTACTAATGGAAGTGTCGGTTTAAAAAAGTTCATCGGATCCAATTCACTTCGTGTTATTCGAGAATCTCAATGTCCTGTTATTACGATTAAAGGAAAAAAGCATAGATTTGGATGTAAGAATATTTTACTACCATTGGATCTTACAAAAGAAACCCGGGAAAAAATAACTAAGAGTATAGAAATTGCAAAACTTTTTTCCTCAACTATTCATTTAATTACTGTTTTGGATACAGACGATGAGTTTATTGTTAAAAAACTTCGCCGGCAAATGAACCAAGTTCATGATTTTATTCGCGAAAATGATATTCCTTGTACGGTGGAATTTCTTCACAATGATGATGTTACATCAGCAATTATTGATTATTCCAAAAAAATTAAAGCGGACTTATTAATGATTATGACTCAGGAAGAAAATTGGACTGATTTAATGTTTATTAGTTCTTCTGCACAACAAATCATAAATTCTTCCGATATTCCGGTGCTCTCAATTCGACCGAAAGAAAAAAAGGCATCTACTAAATCTGTTTTTGAATATTAACTTTTAATAACTACCGCATGCCCAAAAAATTTCATATCAAGAAAGTATTGATTCCCTTCGATTTTTCTGAAACGGCTGATCTTGCTTTGGAACATGCTGTCTTTATGGCAAAATTGCATAAAGCAGAAATTATTCTTGTTCATGTTATCGAATCATATTCTTTCACAAGCGCAATAAGTTCTGCTTTTGGAAAATCACAATCTGAATTTGAAGAAAAAATAGAATCTACCGCCAAAGATAAATTAGTTAAACTAACTGAAAAACTGCACCACGACAGCGGTATGAAAGTTATTTTCCGAATTGAAAATGGAAAAATATATAAAAAAATAATAAACGTTGCTGAAGAACTTGAAGTCGATATTATCCTGATGGGAACACACGGTGTCAGTGGTTTCCAGGATTTTCTTGTCGGAAGTAATACTTATCGTGTTGTAATGGGAGCCCCGTGTCCGGTTATTTCAGTTCAGTCTCATGCCAAAAAAATTGGCTTCAAAGACATTGTTTTACCAATAGATAATTCTACATCCTCCAGACAAAAAGTAAAACATTGCGTTGAGATTGCTAAACATTACAATTCAATCGTTCATATTGCAGGTCTAATGACAATGTCTGATGTTGATATGCAAAGACGTTTTGAAGTAAAAATTCACCAGGTACAGTCTTATCTGGAAGAACACGAAATTGCTCATACAGTCAAAATTTTTAAAACAGATAATTCTCCTACTTCAACAATGAATTATTCAAATCAGATAAATGCTGACTTACTAATAATAATGACCGATCAGGAGGGTTCTGGATTATTCATGGGTAATTATGCTCAACAATTAATCAACCAATCTAAGATTCCTGTCATGAGCATCCGACCGGATGAGGGTGATCCTGAGAAAATTCAAATGGGATATTAATTTTTTTTAAAGTAAAAAAAACCTTGCAAATAATCCGGCTTAAGCGCCGGATTTATTTTTTACATTAATTGCCAAATACTTTTTTCAATAAATCCGTTACACGTGCAGCAGGATCTTTTCTTATTTTAACTTCCTCTTGAGAAACGAGGTAGAAAAGTCCGATCAATGCTTTTTGTGTAATGTATTCATCCAGATCAGGATTCAGACGATCGACGAAAGGAAGTTTATTGTATGTAGTAATAAGTGGGTTCCAGTATTTTGTCACCTCTACTTTTTGCGTGGCAGAAAGAATTACAGGCTTAAATTTATCGTGTAAAGAAAGAGAAGTCTTCTGACGCAAATAATTAGTCGCTGCTGTATCTTTTCCCTTTAATATATTAACGCCATCCGTTATAGTCATGCTTTTTACAGCATCAACAAATATCGGAGCCGCTTGCTTAGCCGCTTCTTCTGCTGCACGGTTCATCGTCATCACAAATTCATCAACTTGTTTATCCATTCCCAGAGCACGCAATTTTTTTTCCATTTTCTCTGCTTGAGTGGGGAAAGGAATTTTAATTATAGGATGTTTATAATATCCATCAGTCTTTGAAGCAGAACCGGAAGCATTCTGACTTCCAATAGAAAGCGCTTGCTTCAAACCATCTATTATTTCCTCGTTGGAAAGAGATTTTTTATTGATGTTTTTATTGATGTCTTTTCCAATTTTTCCCAAATCAAATTGTCCACTTGAACAGGCTGGAAATACAATAGCAATTGTTATTAAAAAAAATAAATTTTTCATTAATCAGATTTTGTCGTCAAATATACATCAATTTGAAATCACTAAGATGAGCCAAAAATTAAGAATCAATTCCGACACCCATCAGAATTGACTCTTGATACATGATACATGATACATGATACTTGATACATGATACTCACCCCACATCCCCCTTCTTCTCATCATCACAACTAAATCCGCCGCAACGTTTTTTCCAAAGGGCGCGCATTTTTTCGCGTTGTTCGGGATCCATTTTTTCCATTCGATCTTTCCATGGACTCCAATGTTTACTATGCATTCCGCGATTTCCTATTCCATAAAATCCTCTAAAGAGTAACCGGGATAAAATCAGCAGACCAATAGTCTGATAAAAGGTTATCATAGGCCCATGAAATAGTTCCGGCACTAACCAATTCCATGTCCACATTACAATTGCTGTCATGGCAATTATTCCTGCCAATACAAATACGATCATTTTTATAAACCACAACTTTTTCATCTTTCTTTATTTTTTTCTGTTTTTTTATTTTAGTAAGTCTTCATATAAATCACGAAGTTTTTCACGAAGGTGTAATACTGCATATCTTTTTCGGGATAAGAGGGTATTTAAGGATTCCCCTGTTTGTTCAGAGATCTCACGAAAACTAATTCCCTCTAATTCATGTCGTATAAAAACATCACGCTGTTCCACGGGAAGCTCATCAAGCGCCTGCTCCAATGCATCCTGAATCAATGCCTGATCAAAATCTTTATCGGGGCTTTGAGAATTAGATTTCAATAAATCATTAAGGAATAATTGTTCATCATCGCTGCCACGATAAACTAATTGATCTTCCAATAGGTGCGGACGTTTTTTTCTGTATTTATCAGTAATTTTATTCCGCGCCACTCTATAAAGCCAGGCAGCCATTTTTTCGATTGGCTTCATTAAACGGTATGATTCAGTAAGCTCAATCATTACATCCTGAAAAATATCCTCAGCTTCTTCAGGTTCTCTGACGCGTTTTCGGATGAAAGCGAAAAGTTTTTTTCCGTTTTCCTGTACTACTTCGCGAATAGATTCATTTTGAGCGTGTGTCATATCAAAAGCTATCATAATCCTTTCATGCATTTATTGCAATTGACGATTAAGTATCCATAAATATTTTAAATAAATTTTAAATACATATAAAATAATCAACCAATCGACGGATTAACGAATCAACTAATTGTTTCCATACCTTTACAGAGTAAACAATATTACTTAAAAGATGCTTACAGAAATAATAACAATTGGGGATGAATTGTTGATAGGACAAGTTGTTGATACCAATAGTGCCTGGATGGCCCAAAGATTAAATGAAATAGGAATTAAAGTAAAACAAATTTCTTCGGTTAGTGATGATGAAAATCATATTTTGAAGGCTTTGCTCGAGGCTTCGTTGAGGGCTGATATTATTTTAATTACCGGCGGATTAGGCCCGACGAAAGACGACATCACGAAAAAAACACTATGTAAATATTTCAATACCGGACTAAAATTCGATGACGAATCTTTTAAAATTATTGAATCGATTTTTCTTTCACGTGGCCGGCAGGTAACGCCGATAAACAGATTGCAGGCAGAGGTACCTGAAAATTGTACTGTACTCCACAATTATCAGGGAACAGCTCCCGGAATGTGGTTTGAACATAATGAGAAAATATATGTTTCAATGCCTGGTGTTCCTTCAGAAATGAAAGGATTAATGGAGAAAATAGTTATTCCAAAAATCAAGGAGCGTTTTCCTCTTGTTCCAATTATTCATAAAACTATTCTCACTCAGGGAATAGGCGAGTCTTACTTATCTGACCTAATTTCTTCGTGGGAAGATCACCTTCCATCACATATTAAACTGGCTTATCTTCCTGCTGCAGGTATGGTACGATTACGAATTACAGCTAAAGGTGAAAATGAAGAAGCTCTTATAAAGGAAGTGAATGCTGAAGCTCTCAAATTAAAAGCATTAATAGGCGAGTATATTTACGGTTATGAAAACGATAAACTGGAAGGATTGATCGGCAGGTTGTTGAGAGATCAAAAGAAAACCATTAGTACAGCAGAAAGTTGTACAGGAGGTTTTATAGCACATAAAATTACTAGCATTCCCGGAAGTAGCGAATATTATATTGGTTCTATTGTGGCTTATGCCAATGAAATTAAAGTAAATGATTTGAATGTGGATTTGAACAGCATCGATAAATATGGTGCTGTAAGCGAGGAGGTAGTAAAAACAATGGCAACCAATGTCAGAAAAAAATTCAAAACAGATTATTCAATTGCTTGTTCCGGCATTGCTGGTCCGGACGGGGGGACAGCGGATAAACCTGTCGGAACTATATGGATTGCAGTTTCGAATGTGGAAAAGACTATTACTCGAAAACTACAGCTTGGAACAAACAGGGAAAGAGTGATACTGGAGACTGCTCAACATGCGCTTAACGTTTTAAGGAAAATGTTAATTCGTGAAATATAATTTATAATATATTGATATGCAATATATTAATCAACCTTAATTTAAGTACCAATGACCAATTCCCATCTATTTTTTGATTAAATAAATTTTCAAATTTTCGAACTTTTAAAATGAATTTTTATATCTTTGCCGCCTCTAAAAAAAGAATAGAATGGCTCGCATATGTGATTTAACGGGAAAAAAGGCAATGGTTGGAAATAGTGTATCTTTTTCCAATAAGAAAACCAAGCGCAGATTTCATCCAAATTTACAGACTAAGAAGTTTTTTGTACCTGAATTAAAAGAGTGGATTACTTTAAAAGTATCTACTTCGGCTCTTCGTACAATTAACAAAATTGGCATTAGTGCAGCTATTGAAAAAGCAATACGCAAAGGAACTATCTGATAGTTTAATAATATTTTATAATGCCGGATCCTTTTGGTTTCGGCATTTTTTGTTTTAAAGAAAATCGGGAAGCAATGAAAATAATAAATTTCATTTTTTTATTTCTCTCATTAAAAATTAGCGTTTCCGGTCAGGAAAAAAAATCTTATCGATACGAAAATGATTTTATTCCATCCAATTTTTATATTGATTGCAGGAATGAACTCAGAGATGAAATGCCTGATAGTTCAATGGCAATCTTCTTTTCTTCACCGGTAAGAAACCGATCGAACGATACCGATTATCCATATCACCAGAATCCTCAGTTTTATTATCTTACCGGTTATACAGAACCCAATTCCTTTCTTTTGATTTTTAAAGTTCCAATAATAATTGAAGATAAAAGTCTGAATGAAATTCTTTTTATTCCTTCTCAAAATAAATCAAAAGAAATCTGGAAAGGAAGAATGGCTAATGTCACCGATGCTCAGTATATTTCTGGTATACAAAAAGTCTTTTATCTGAAGTCTTTTGATACTCTTGGCATTCAGGCAAAAGATTTTAAAAAAATTTTATACCTTCCATTGCCTGCAGGAATTGCTGATGATCGAACCGATAGTCTGGATTTATATAATATTGTCGAGATATTTAAAAATAAATTTTCTTTTCCGCCATCCAATGGCGACTCTTATCTGTTAAGTAAAATCCTGAAAAAGATGAGAGAAATTAAAAAAACTGCAGAAATTATGCTCATGAAAAAAGCAATTTCTATTTCTTGTGATGGCCACAAGGAAATGATGAAAGCTTTAAAAGTTGGGATGCGTGAATACGAAGTTGAAGCAATAGGCGAATATGTATTTAAAAAAGAAGGAGCAGAAGATGTTGGTTATCCAAGCATTTGCGGAGGCGGAGAAAATTCTTGTATTCTTCATTATGAAACAAACAGACGGCAATTAAAAAACGGCGAACTTTTATTGCTGGATATGGGTGCAGAATATCATGGTTATTCAGCAGACGTCACACGTACTCTTCCAGCCAATGGTACATTCAGCAAAGAACAAAGATTAATTTACGAATTAGTACTTAGTGCTCAGGATTCAGCATTTACTCAGTGTAAACCCGGCAATAATTTCCGTGATCCACACCATGCCGCAACTGATATTATCAAAAAAGGACTTTTAAATCTCGGTATTATTAAAGAAGAAGAAGAATATCATACCTATTTCATGCATGGAACTTCACATTACCTCGGACTTGATGTACATGATGCAGGGACTTTTAATAAACTTCTGGAAGGAAATATAATTACTGTTGAACCCGGAATATATATACCTGCTAATAGTAATTGTGATCCTAAATGGTGGAATATAGGGGTGCGAATCGAAGATGATATATTAATTACTAAAGATGGATATGAAAATCTTTCAGTCTCTTGTCCATCAAAAATAGACGACATCGAAAAAATAATGAAAGAGCCTCCTGTCTATATTTTACCTCAAAAATAAATTATTTAAGATTATTCCTGACTGTTTTATATGGGTTAAAAAAGTCTGGTATTTAAATACCTGGCGAATCGTCATTAAAGAATGTATTTTTAGCCTGATTTGACCCTAAATTTAGAAGTATTTTCATTTTTTTCTTTGAATCTTTATTCTAAAGACTTTGTATTTAGTACAATTTCATCTATATTTGCATCCCTGAAAATTTTAACAGAAAATGGCAAAAAGTCGTAATAGAATACAAGTGATTTTAGAATGTACAGAGCATAAGACCAGCGGTCAGCCCGGTACATCACGTTATATCACTACGAAGAATAAGAAGAATACTACAGAGCGTCTGGAGTTGAAGAAATTCAATTCTATCCTCAAGAAAATGACTGTACACAAAGAAATTAAATAATAAAAAAGTAAAAATATGGCTAAGAAAGTTGTTGCAACCCTCAAGAGCGGAAAAGGAAAAGAGTTTTCAAAAGTTATTAAAATGGTGAAAAACGCTGATACAGGTTTTTATCAGTTTAAAGAAGAAGTAGTTCATAACGATCACGTTAAGGATTTTCTCAAAAATAAATAATAATTTTCCTAAAAATATTTAAGGAGCTTCTTTTCATTTGGAAAGGAGCTCTTTTTGTTAGTATCATGTATCATGTTAGTAGTAATTGTAAGACTCGTATGAAGCTGACAGACGAAATCTGGAAAACACTTGAAGGAGTTTACAAAACTCCTTTTGATGCTTCTATTCCGCTACGAAAATTAGAACTTGCGATTGACACAGAAACAATTAATAAAATATGGGAAGAATTGTGGAATGAACTTCATCATCAGGGAGACGTTGGACTTGCATCTTATTTATCTTTGCCACAACTTGTGCGAATTGGGAGATTAAAAGAACTTTATGATTGGAACCTTTTAGGACTATGTTGTGTTATTGAACAACAAAGACATTTAGGGCATAACCCAACGTTGCCAACTGACTATTACGACTATTACAACAAAGGGCTTGCTGATTTAAAACATTTTGTTCTTGACAATTTAAACAAGACATTAGACAATACAACTTATACATTATCTCTTGCGACACTTGCAACTTGTAACGGACAAATAGAATTGGGAAAAGCAATTATGGAGTTAGAAGACAAAGAAATTTTAGACAAATTACTAAAACAATTTTGACACGAGAGAAAGAACAACTACTGCTAATAACATTGGGCTTAGCGCCATGCAACAAAATAATTATCTTCGATTAAAAAACATGTCGGCACGTCGCCAAGCCCTGCAGCGTTTCAAGTTTTAAGTATCAAGAAACAAGAATCAAGATACAGGAGATTAGCAAGTGAGAAAGTAAATAATTGTTAAAGGATATATTAATGGTTGATTTTTATTTTTAAAATGATATTTAAAATTTAATTTTCAAATGGGTATTCTTAATTTATTCAGCAAATCAAAAAAAGAGAGTCTTGATAAGGGTCTTGAAAAAACCAAGACGGGAATTTTCTCAAGGCTTGCAAAAGCAATTGTTGGTAAATCAACAGTTGATGCCGAAGTATTGGATAATCTTGAAGAAATCCTTGTGAGCTCTGATGTTGGAGTCAATACAACATTGAAAATTATTAAACGTCTGGAAGAAAGAGTCAGTAAAGATAAATATGTAAGTACCGATGAACTTAATAAATTACTGAAGGATGAAATCACATTATTACTAAAAGAAAGTAATTCTTCAGATGATAATGAATTCTCTATTCCCGAAAATAAAAAACCTTTTGTAATAATGGTTGTTGGCGTAAATGGTGTAGGAAAAACAACAACAATTGGGAAATTAGGTTATCAGTTTAAGCAAGCCGGGAAAAAAGTTGTTTTAGGAGCTGCAGATACATTTCGTGCTGCCGCTGTCGATCAGCTCGATATATGGAGTAAACGTATCGGAGTTGCTATCGTTAAACAACCCATGGGTTCAGATCCTGCTTCTGTTGCTTTTGATTCTGTTCAGTCTGCCGTTGCTCAGGAAGCCGATGTACTCATTATCGATACTGCCGGAAGACTTCATAATAAAATAAATCTGATGAATGAACTTTCTAAAATTAAACGAGTAATTCAGAAAGTAATTCCTGATGCTCCCCACGAAATATTACTCGTGCTTGATGCATCAACGGGTCAGAATGCCATCGAACAAGCACGACAATTTATTAAAACGACAGAAGTAAATGCCATTGCCCTAACTAAATTGGATGGAACCGCTAAAGGTGGTGTAGTAATCGGAATCTCAGATGAATTCAATATTCCAATTAAATATATAGGCGTCGGTGAAAAAATGGAAGACCTGCAGGCTTTTAATAAACAGGAATTTGTGGATTCCTTGTTTAGCTAGTTGTTGGTTAATTTTTATTAGTCAATAGTATATTTTTATTTGTTAATGTTGATTCATTTTGCATTTTAAATTAATAAATAATGACTATCAGTAATGAACTGATTGGGAAAAATGAAAACAAAGAGTCTAAAGAAAAACAAGGTAAATGTTATTACCCTCGGCTGCTCGAAAAATATTTATGACAGCGAAGTAATGATGGGACAGCTTCGTGCTTCAAAGTTTGATGTAGTTCATGAATCGACCGACGATGATGCTTCTATTGTTATCATTAATACTTGTGGTTTTATCGATAATGCAAAACAGGAAAGTATTGATACTATTCTGACTTTTGCAAAAGCTAAAGAGATAGGAAAAATTGATAAGCTTATCGTTACCGGATGTCTGAGTGAACGGTATAAACCTGATCTTGAAAAAGAAATTCCCAATGTAGACGAGTTTTTTGGTACACACGATCTTCCGCGGCTTTTAAAATCACTGGGTGCCGACTACAAACATGAACTTGTCGGAGAACGGTTTTTAACAACACCTCAGCATTACGCTTATTTAAAAATTTCAGAAGGTTGTGATCGTCCTTGTTCTTTTTGTGCAATTCCTTTGATGCGGGGATTACATGTGAGTGTTCCCGTTGAGGAATTAGTAAAGCAGGCAAAAAGTCTGGCTGCAAAAGGTGTAAAAGAATTAATTCTCATTGCCCAGGACCTTACTTATTACGGTCTCGATATTTATAAGAAAAGAAATCTCTCTGAATTGCTCCGGCATTTATCTGACGTAGATGGAATAGAATGGATACGTTTGCATTATGCTTTTCCTTCCGGCTTTCCTATGGATATTTTAGAAGTAATGAATGAAAGAAAAAATATTTGCAAATATCTCGATATGCCTTTACAACATATTTCCGATAATATGTTAAAGAGTATGCGCCGTGGAACTACCACTCAAAAAACGATTGATCTTGTCAATATTATTCGTGACAAAGTTCCGGGTATTGCCTTACGCACCACACTTATTGCAGGTTATCCGGGAGAAACTCAGGATGATTTTGAACAAATGAAAGAGTGGGTAAGTAAGACACGTTTCGATCGTTTGGGAATTTTTAATTACTCACACGAAGAAAATACACATGCATTTTCTCTGATCGACGATATTACTGACGAAGTAAAACGCGAACGTGCATCAGTGATAATGGAAATACAAAAAAATATTTCCACAGAGTTGAATGAAAAAAAAGCAGGCAAAATTTTTAAAGTTATTATTGACCGGAAGGAGGGAGGCTACTACGTCGGCCGCACCGAAGCCGATTCTCCCGAAGTGGATAATGAAGTTTTAATAGACGCTGAAAATAATTATTTACGAATTGGAGATTTTTCTGATATTAAAATTGTTTCTGCAAATGAGTTTGATTTATTTGGTGAGGTTGCGAAATAATTGATTTTTTTTTATAATCTTAAATCTTTAATTTTCAATAACTCTGTCCAGTTTCTCATACTCCGAATTCGCTGAAACATATTCCGGAAGCATATCTTTCATTTTTTGAACAATGGCTTCGTTGTTTTGTAATTTGAAAAGGTCAATAAGTTCTTCAATATCTTTTTCAAAAAGTTTTAAATTGTATTCACGTACTTTCGCTATCATTATTTTCTGATGATGTGTTGGCAAAGTCGTTTCTTTATCTGCTAAAAGTTCTTCATAAATTTTCTCGCCGGGACGTAAGCCTGTAAATACAATTTGTATGTCTTTCCCCAAAGTTAGGCCTGAAAGTTTAATCATCTTCTTTGCAAGATCGGCAATTCGAATACTTTTTCCCATATCGAATATAAAAATCTCACCGCCTTTACCGATGGCGCCTGCTTCGAGGACGAGCTGGCAAGCCTCTGGAATAGTCATGAAATAACGGGTAATCTCAGGATCTGTAACAGTTACAGGCCCGCCTTCTTCAATTTGTTTTTTGAAGCGGGGTATAACAGAGCCATTGGAATCGAGTACATTTCCAAAACGAGTAGTAACAAAGCGCGTAGGCCCCGGCTTGTTTAGCGACTGACAATATATTTCAGCAATCCTTTTAGTTGCACCCATGATGGAAGAAGGGTTTACAGCTTTGTCAGTACTTATCATAACAAATTTTTCTACACCATATTTCCGGGCTAAATCAGCTATTGTTTTTGTACCCTCCACATTGGTAAGTATTGCTTCTGAGGGATTGTTTTCCATGACGGGAACATGTTTGTAAGCCGCCGCATGAAAAACAACTTCCGGGCGAAAAGCCTTAAACACACGTTCCATACGTTCGGATTGACGGATATCTCCTAATACAGTTTCGAAATTTTTCCAGCGAAATTTTTCGTTTAGTTCGAGTTCAAGATCATACAAAGCAGATTCTGCCTGATCGACGATGATAAAATACTTTGGACGAAATGGAATAATTTGTCGGGCAATTTCACTTCCGATTGAACCTGCGCCGCCGGTAATGAGAATTGTTTTTCCTGTAAGTTGAGTACGAATTAAGTCAATATCAAGATTGATAGGTTCTCTCTCAAGGAGATCTTCAATTTTAATTTTTTTGATCTGTTTAAAACTCAATTCTCCGTTTATCCAATTGGTTACAGGAGGAACATTCAATATTCTTACATCATTGGAAAGGCATATTTCAATAACAGATTGCTTTTGTGTGGGTAAAATATTCTGAATGCTTATAATCATATGGAAAACCTGATTCGCTCTTAAAAGGTCTTCTAATTCTGATGTATGATAAATTTTTATTCCCTCTACCGTTTTACCGCTTTTTGCCTGATCATCATCTATGAAAGCAATGACTTTGTATCGGGTTCCGGCATCACGATCAAGTGCTCTCTTGGTGATTAGTCCTGATTCTCCTGCACCATAGATGATAATTTCCTGCTTATCACGTGAAGGATTTTTTAATTCCTGGTAAATGGATTTAACAAGGATCCGAAAGGCAGTAAGTGTAAATACAGTTGTGAAATAATCAATGATAATAATGGAAAAAGGTACTAAATAAATGCCTGATAAATAATACGAAACAGGATTTGCCAATGCTAAAAAGATACTTCCGGAAGAAATAGTATAAAAAACTCGAAGTGCATCTTTTGTGCTCGTATATCGTATGATTCCCTGATAGATTTTAGAAATAAAAAAGCTACCAGAACGAACAATAATAACGGTAGGAATGGCTATTTTCCAATATTTTATTTCTAGTTCAGGAATACGAAAATTAAATCTCACCAGATAAGCAAGTAACAATGAACCTAGACAAATACATAGATCAATTAAGAAAATGATCCATCGGGGTGTATTTCGTTCAGAAAACTTAATTGCCATAATAGTTATGTAAAGATCCAAATATAAATGAAATTCACAGAAGGTTTATTCACTAGAATGGTAAATTCGGTTTTTATTATGGGTTTTGATGCAAAAATGCTATAATATTTCATGAGAATATTATTTATAACTCCTTATCCTACAGGCGAAGCTCCCAGTCAGCGTTTTCGTTTTGAACAATATTTCAATGCATTGACACAGAATGGTCATTCGTATGAAACTTCTCCTTTTTTAACTCTGAAGGCCTGGAATATATTGTATAAACATGGTCATACTTTTGAAAAAATAGTAGCTCTATTCAGAGGCTATTTGCAGCGACTTATCGACTTATCCAGAATAGGCAATTTCGATATAGTTTTTATTCATAGGGAAGCTTCACCCTTTGGCCCTCCTTGGTTTGAATGGCTCGTTATAAAACTATTCGGAAAATATACAGTGTATGATTTTGATGATGCCATTTGGATTCCTAATGCATCCGAAACGAATGGGAAACTGACGATGATGTTTAAGCAATTTTCTAAAACGGCTGATATATGCACTTGGGTTGATGTTGTCTCCGTTGGTAATGCTTATCTGGCTGAATTTGCTTCTAAGTACAATTCAAATGTCGTAATTAATCCTACTACAATAGACACTGACGAGCTGCATAATTCGATAAAGGATCATAACAATATGAAATTTATTATCGGCTGGACAGGTTCACATTCTACTGTACAGTATTTGGATGAGATTTTTCCGGTATTAAAACAGCTGGAGGAAAAATATGAGTTTGAATTTCATGTTATCTGTGATGTCCCGCCTAAATTTAATTTAAAGTCCTTAACGTTTATTCCATGGACGAAGAAAGCAGAGATTGATGATTTACTAAATTTTAATATTGGAGTCATGCCTCTTCCGGCTGATGTATGGTCAAAAGGTAAATGCGGATTTAAGGCACTTCAATACATGGCTCTTGGAATTCCTGCTGTAGTTTCCGGAGTAGGTGTAAATGCTGAAATCGTAGATCATGGCGTCAATGGCTGCGTTTGCAATAGTAAAGAAGAATGGTTTTCTTGTCTTGAAAAACTTATCATTGATTCGGCTTATTTGAGAAAACTAAGCGAAAAAACACGTGAAAAAATCGTAAATAATTATTCCGTGAAATCGAATACGAAAAATTTTCTAAGTTTGTTTAATAAAAAAACAAACAAGGCACAGTGAGAATTTGAAAATATTTCCGGATTAAATGCTTTAACTGTTAATTTGCATCCCAAATCTAATTTGGGATTTCAAAATATTGCTATTCCGCCGTCACATAAAATATAAAAACCGATTCATGGAAACAGAAACACTTCTTAAACACACAGCTCTTAATGATATTCACCTATCACTTGGTGCAAAAATGGTTCCTTTTGCCGGTTATCTGATGCCGGTTTCCTATGAAGGTATAAACGTAGAACATGAAAATGTACGTTCAAAAGTCGGCGTGTTTGATGTTTCTCATATGGGTGAGTTTATTCTAAAGGGTGAAAAAGCATTGGATCTTATTCAGCGTATTACTAGCAATGACGCATCGAAACTGGTGGATGGAAAAGTTCAATACAGTTGTTTCCCGAATGATAAAGGAGGTATTGTTGATGACCTTTTGGTGTATAGGATTGATGCAAAAACATATATGCTTGTTGTAAATGCATCAAATATTACAAAAGATTGGGATTGGATAAAGAAGCATAATCAGTATGGAGTTGAAATTCATAATATCTCTGAAAGAACCTCTCTTCTTGCCGTACAAGGTCCATTGGCTGCGAATGTTTTACAATCATTAACAGAAATAGATCTTGCGAAAATGGAATACTATACTTTTAAAAAAGGAACGTTTGCGGGAATTGAAAATGTATTAATCTCAGCAACAGGATATACCGGCGCGGGAGGTTTTGAATTATATTTCGAAAATACGGCAGCTGTAAAAATATGGAATGCAATTTTCGATAAAGGAAAATCTTTCGGCATTAAGCCGGCCGGATTAGGTGCTCGTGATACGCTTCGTTTAGAAATGGGATTTTGCTTATATGGAAATGATATTGATGAGACTACATCGCCAATTGAAGCCGGACTAGGTTGGATCACAAAATTTTCCAAAGAATTTATTAATAGCCAAACATTAAAAAAGCAAAAAGAAAACGGAGTTGAGAAAAAACTTGTTGGTTTTGAAATGATCGATAAAGGCATTCCACGTCACGATTATTATGTCTTTGATAAGGATGGAAATAAAATTGGCAGAGTTACTTCAGGAACACATTCACCCACGCTTCAAAAAGCAATAGGAATGGCTTATGTAACAACTTTATTTGCTGCTGAAAATTCCGAAATTTTTATTGGTATCCGTGATAAATTTTTAAAAGCGAAAGTGGTTAAGGTTCCATTTGTAAATGTATCTAAATCCTAGTTGAGTCATAGCAATAAGAAATTAAGGTAAACGGGTTATTTTGATCCGGGCACTTTTATTAATTAATTTGTTACTGATTGTATATGTTGAATTCAAATTAATACATTGTATCTTTTAACCACTACAATAAATATTGAATGAGCGATAAAATCTCACTAGAAGCCTGTTTTTCACCATATCTCTATCCTGTTTATCATGATGAAGAAAGTATAGTTGTTATAATTGATATTTTAAGAGCTACATCAGCTATTTGTACTGCTTTTGAGCATGGTGCCGATAAAATTATTCCTGTAGCAACAGTAGATGAAGCGATAGAGTGGAAGTCTAAAGGATTTTTAGTTGGAGCCGAGAGAGATGCAATTCCTCTTCCGGGTTTTGATTTTGGAAATTCTCCTTTTAGTTATATGGGAGATGCTGTGAAAGGTAAAACAATAGTAATTACAACGACGAATGGAACTCAGGCGATTGAAGCAGCTCGTAATGCATACAAAGTTGTTATAGGCTCATTTTTAAATATTACGGCTTTATGTAATTGGCTTCATAGTGAGAAAAAAAATATTTTGTTATTATGCTCCGGATGGAAGAATAAATTTAATCTTGAAGATGCACTTTTTGCTGGGGCAATGACTGAATCACTAACATTATTATCGGAAGAATTTAAACTTGGTGATGCTTGTTTGGCACTAAAGTATCTATATCAACAAGCCCGAAATGAACCACATAAATTTTTAAGCAGAGCATCGCATAAAGAACGCCTGGCAGCATTAAATTTAAAAAAAGATATTAAATATTGCCTGACTCCCGATCAAACTACAGTAATTCCTATCTTAAAAAATGGTGAATTAATAAAACTAGAACATGATTATATAAAAATATTAGAATAACAGTATAATATTTTTTCTTGATTCTCTCCTTCACCCACTCATCGTTGGCCCAATAGAATTTTCGGGAGGATTTTTAATTTTTTTCAATTTATAAAGTGTGTGTAACAATATTGTAAGCATAATCAAACCAGCTCCGGTTAAAAAAGAATGATTCATGAGTTTACCTTCTCCGGCAAATAATATTGCAAGTATTATTCCATAAACAGGTTCGAGATTCAGAGCGAGTCCCATAGTATATGCAGATACTTTTCTTAATGCCTGTAGAGAGAGTATCCAGGTAAATACAGTACAAACAAGAGAAAGAATAATCAGGTAAACAAAGTCTGATGTTGAAGGTACAAAGACATTTGTTGGTTGAAACATTAAATAGAAAGGTAAAAGTAATGTAAGGAAAATCCATCCGCTTCCCAGTTCTATCAGGCTAATTGTAAGAGGTTCATATTTTGAAGTGATTCTTTTATTTAAAATAGAGAAACAGGCACTGAGAAGAGCACTGATAATTCCAAGTACGATTCCTTTGGCCGCTGTCTCGTCAGAATTATAGATTGTTGAAATTCCTGTTACTGCAAGTGCGCTAAAAAATATTTCCATTAAATCAAAACGTTTTCTGTTGACAAGAGGCTCAAGAATTGAAGCAAATAGGGCTATAGAAGAGAGGCAAATCATGGCAACGGAAATACTTGATAATTTAATTGAGCCATAAAATGTTACCCAATGTAACATAACCAAAAACCCAATACTTCCAATACGTATCCATTCTCTTAATGATATTCTGGGAAGTTTGCCGCGATAAAGGAGTAATAAAGCAATTGCCGTAGTACTAATCAGCAAACGATACCAAACCAACATCCCTTCATTTAAATGAATAAGCTTACCTAATAATCCCGTAAATCCCCAAAGGAAGATTGCAAGATGCATTTTTAGGTAAGCTGCTTTCATTAAAGGAATCTATTTTTTTATTTAATGGTTAATTAATGATTATTAGAAGATACTTAATCGTTATTGGTAAAATCTAAATGTAAAAATTAAAATATTAAATTAGGGTTAAAAATAGTTAAACATTTTAAAATAGTATTCTGTGCCTTAACATTTTCGTTTTTCAATAAATTTCTTAACTCCCAATTTTTTTTCTATATTTGAAATAATTCAAAGACCATTATTAATACTTAAAAAAGAAAATTCCATTATCCTTCTGATCAATTTCAAAAAGAGCCAAATGAAAATAAAAAAAACTTTAACATTAACAATTTTTGTTTTTGCCCTGTCATTCGCATTTTATATTTTCGAAACTATTAAGCCGGTTAAAAATAGAGAAATGGAAAACCATAGTGTAGCTTACGATGCCTTACAATTTTTAGGTTCTGCAGCAGCTTTTCCAAATACGGATGTTCCTCCAGAAGCTTATGGTAGAGCATGGGATTTTTATAAAGTTAATTTTTCAAATACTTTATCACGATTACATAGCAATTCTGAATGGCAAAGCATGGGCCCGCAAAATGTAGGAGGCAGAACTATTAGCATTGCCATAGATCCTGTTGATACTAATATTATATGGCTCGGGTCAGCATCAGGCGGATTGTGGAAATCGACGACCGGTGGTTATGGATTAAATGCATGGCAATATATTCCTACTGGATTTCCTGTTCTTGGTGTAGGTGCTGTAGCAATAAATCCATACAATAAAAATGAAATGTACATTGGAACCGGAGAAACGTATGATTACGGAACTTCCTTAAATGGTCTGGATATTCGTACCACTCGCGGAAGCAATGGCATTGGTATACTAAAGTCTTTGGACGGTGGACTCACCTGGACTCATTCTCTCAATTGGAATTATAATCAGCAACGTGGTATTTGGGATATTGTTTTTAATCCGCAAAATCCTAAAACAGTTTATGCGGCTACAACTGAAGGCATTTATAAATCATTGGATGCAGGTACTTCATGGACAGTTTCTTTAAATAAAACAATGGTCATGGATATGGCTATCGATCCCAACGATACTACAATTTTATATGCCGGTGTTGGAAATTTATCCAGCCCGGAACATGGTTTGTATAAAACAACAGATGCTGGAATAATTTGGGAACAACTAACGAATGGATTACCTGCATTTCCAAATTCAGGACGGATTTCTATTGATGTATTTAAAAACAATCCAAATATCGTAATGGCTAATATAGCCAATGACTTTTCTTCAGTAGGATTGTATCGCTCAGAAAATAAAGGGCTCTCATGGTCGATTGTCAGTACTACGGATGTTGCTTCATACCAGGGTTGGTATGCAAAATGTTTAAAAATTAATGACAACGACAGCAATAATGTTCTCGTTGGAGGAGTATATCTTTTTCAGTCTTTAACAGGCGGCAATAACCTTATTCGTTCAACTGATTTCATTCCAGGAGGCCTCGATTCATTACCCTGGCCTGATTTACATGGATTAATTTCCAATCCTCTTGATGCAAATAAAATTTATTTGCTTACAGATGCCGGCTTATACCGCTCTAACGATTTTGGTGTAAAATGGAATTGGTGCGCAAATGGATATAATGTTTCTCAGTTTTATCATGGCTCTGTTGTTTCAACGGATTCAAACCTTGCACTCGGTGGTCTGCAAGACAGAAATACACACCGATATAATGGAACTTTAAACTGGATTCCTGTTGATGGCGGTGATGGAACTTTTAATGCAATAGATCAAACGGATCCAAGTATTCAATATGCTGCATCACAATATTTATATATGAATCAATCTCTTGATAGTGGATATCATTTCTTTAATATTTTTTCAGGTAATGCCCCGGCATTTGTAGCGCCTTACATGATTGCTCCATCCAACCATCTTATTTTGTATGCGGGTGATGAAAAATTAAATTTTTCTCCAGATCAGGGAATCTCATGGATCAATACGGGACCCGTTGATAATTTCAATCCTATACTTAGCATGGATGTAAGCCATTCTAATGAATATAAAATTTACTTTGCAACTACACCATCAACTAATTTTCCTATGCACGTTTTTTTAAGCGAAGATGGGGGACAAATTATTAATGATATTTCGACCGGTTTGCCAAATAGATATCCTCGTGATATTGCAGTTGACCCTTTAAACGATAGTTTAGCATATATTGTTTTTTCAGGTTTCGGCTCTGGTCATGTTTATAAAACAAATAATAATGGAAATAGCTGGACTGATGTTAGCGCAAATCTTCCTGATATTCCTCTTCATACCGTTTTTGTTAATCCCAACAATTCAAATTTAATTTTTGTAGGATGTGATTACGGCGTATTTGTTTCTTATGATGCAGGTACTTCATGGGAAGCATTAAATGTAGGATTACCGGAAGCGGTTATGGTTTTTGATATTGAATATTCTGACATCAATAATTCCTTGGTAATATTTACTCATGGTCATGGAGTATATAAACGAAATTTAGATGATCTATTCGTAGGAATACCGACATTGTCTTCATCGATAAATAATTTTCAAATTTATCCTACAATTGTAAATCAAAATTTAACAGCAGAGTTCTACTCCGGAAAGGCATCAGTTAAAAAGTTTTCTTTAATAGATCAAACAGGAAA
>JANLOW010000349.1:0-1620 GCA_031366785.1 Bacteroidota bacterium
GAGAAACTGGCGCACATGTTCATATTGTTCATCTTTCTTCTGCAGAAGCATTACCTCTAATAAAAAAAGCAAGAGAAGAAGGACTTCCGCTAACAGTTGAAACAGCACCACATTATTTATTTTTTTCATCCGAAGAAATAAAAGATAAAAATACATTGCTAAAATGTGCTCCGCCTATTCGTGAAAAGGATAACAACGAAAAATTATGGGATGCATTGAAAGAAGGACTTATAGATTTTATTGCAACAGATCACTCCCCTGCTCCTCCTCATTTGAAAGAAATAGAAAGTGGTAATTTCGATAAAGCATGGGGAGGAATTGCCGGACTTCAATTTTCACTTCCTGCAGTCTGGAAAGCTTCAAGATCGAAAAATGTTTCTCTTCAGGAATTTTGCAAATGGATGTGCGAAAATCCTGCACATTTTCTTAAGTTAGATTCTTCAAAAGGAAAAATAAAAGAAGGATTTGATGCCGATATTGTAATATGGAATCCGGAGAAAAATATTTTAATAGATAAAAACCACATTTATCACAGACATAAAATTTCTCCCTATGCAGGACTTGATCTAAAAGGTGAAGTTTTACAAACAATTGTAAATGGAAAAATAGTATTTGAAAAAAATAGTTTTATTCATCTAAACGCCGGAAAAATATTGTTGAAAAAAGCAGAAGATAAAATAATGAATTAATATATTAGTTGCTATTGATTATAAAAACATTATATACAAAATAGACTACCTCAAATTTTCTTTGTGAATCTTTGCGATTTCCTTTGTGTACTTTGTGGTTAAATCAAAACAAAGGTTAAGCATTGAAAAAAAAAATCAAAAAAAATAATTCACTAATTACTATTCCTCTCAAAGAATGTCAGAAACTCAATCAGTCCCATCATTTGTATCATTAACTGATCTTGCATCAGAAAAGTTGGGTGGAAAAGCACTTCTCTGCAGCGATGATTTTTTTGCTGAAAAAGAAAATCTTTTGAAGCCAGGTCGTGGGATTTTCATTGACGATAAATATACAGATCGTGGCAAATGGATGGATGGATGGGAATCGAGAAGGAAAAGAACAGAGGGACATGATTGGTGTGTGATTCGCCTTGCTACTTCCGGAATTATTCATGGATTAGATATTGATACCAATTTCTTTTTAGGAAATCACCCTCCATTTGCTTCGATGGATTGTGCGAATGTTATAACAGAAGATTGGGATTTTAATCCTGAAAAAACAGAATGGAAAGAAATACTTCCTCGTTCCCCTTTAAAACCCGGAAGCCAGAATTTTTTCACAGTGAATGATCCAAATTCATATACACACTTACGGTTAAATATTTTTCCCGATGGCGGAGTAGCAAGATTAAAAGTATATGGTGATGTCTTTAAAAATTGGAATTTATCTGAAAAAAATGAACAGATAGATCTTGCAGGGGCAATTAACGGAGGTCGTGCGATTCTTTGCAATGACATGTTTTTTAGTCACATGAATAATTTAATAATGCCCGGAAGAGGAATTAACATGGGAGATGGGTGGGAAACAAAAAGAAACCGAACACCCGGAAATAGAGATTGGGTTATTGTAAGACTAGCACATAAAGGGATAATCAATCAGGCTTTAATAGAC
>JANLOW010000357.1:0-2174 GCA_031366785.1 Bacteroidota bacterium
TGTAAGATTTACCTAACAATTCAAAGGATTTAATAAATTATATATTCTATTAGGTTTGAGTTGAGCAAGTTCGGCTCGATACATGATGTTTTTAAAAACTAAATTGAAAATAAAAAATCATCTTTCAATATTAAGTACAGCAACAGTAGTATCGCAAATAGATGCATCGAATAACACGTTTTTGTTTTCATTAGGGTTTCCAAAGATCTGATAGGAAATACCAACCCTAAAAGGCTCGGAGTAATTATTGGCTGTAAATACTGAATCGGTATAGGTCATCAGGTAACCGCTGTGATAGGGTGCAGGAATATTGAGAACACCAAATCCCCCCCAGATTTGCATAGAGTCTATGTTTAATGAATCGGTAAAATTCAGGTAAAGTTTCACCACTGTAGTTGGATTTCCATGAATTACGATATTTTCGATGTTTACTCCGCTTGGGATATTTTGCAGACTCGGACCATTGCCTCCTTGCCAATCCAAACTGATCTGGAGAGGTTTATCTTTAGTGTAGAAGTTGGTAACAGTGTACTCAAAATAAAAATTACCGTTGTCATCAGTCACAGATATACCAAATGATTTATATTCTAAATTACACCACAAACATTTGAATTCCCACAATCCGATTCCTAAAATTTTAGAAGCCTCAGGTGCATTGCTGCAATCGGGGAAGTATTTACCGCTGACATGAAAGGTACCGCTGACCCAATCCGAATGCGGCACCTCGGACTTCTGATCATCTTTTTTACATGCGCTCGAAAAGAAAAATAATAGAAATACATAAAGCAGAGATTTCATAATTAAAAAATTATATTATAGTTTGACTTTAGAATATTGATGACGTAAATAAAATTTTCGTTCCTTATAAATAATGAAAACTTTTTCCGTGTCTTCATGTTAATTAGATATTAGATTATTTTATTTAAAAAAAAAATAAAAACTGGTATCAAAAAAAATTAAACATTTAAAACAATTAATCAAAATTATTAAAAATAATTGATTAAAAATTTTATCACAGCGAAATAAAAAAAATTGGGCATTTTCTCGCATAACCACTTAAAAAGGCGAAATTTTGAATAACATATAAATCACCCTTCTCCAGCCAATAATAAGATTCAAAGAAATATTTACTCTTCCGGAGAGGGGTTGGGGAGAGGATTAATAACTTTAATTTACTTTCACAAAATCATTTCAAATCATTTATGAAAAACATTTTTTACAGGCAGGCAAAAAAACTTCGTGATATTGCCAACCGGTTCGACGCCGTAAGTAATGCTCTAATAATTTCTATTCTTAAAGATATGGCAGCAATACGGGTTCCGTTTACCGGTGCCCTATCCTCATACCATGAGACCCTGCTATTTATAATGGCCTTCCCTCCGGATAAAAAAACTTTTGATCTGGCTGAAAAAGAAGTAATGAGACTGGCTCAAGTTTTAAAGAAGCAACCAGAAAAAGTAAAAGAGTTATTCGTTAATTCCGGTATACCTTTTAACATTTTCCGTGCATCCTTTTCTCACGATTGCACACGCTGGCTGCTAACGCATCCCGATTGCAAAGTGTCAATTCTTAAAATTGAGAATACATCATTTAATTTAAACGAAGCATTGAAAGTAACTGTGCCTTCTCAGGAAAGAAGCGAAACCACAGCCGGATTTACCAATGAAGAATTACTGAATGAGCTTTGTCCTGATAAAGAATTACAATTGTCTTATATCATCAATGAATTAAGCCGGTTAGACAATCTGCCGTATATTAAAGACCATTATTACGATGGCCTGGGTATACAAACCAATGTAGTTCCAAAGAATAAATTACTTTCTAAATCTTACAACAGGATTGAAATACCAGAGGTGTTTTATCATGATGATCTGGTAAAACATTTTGATGTAGACGAATTGCTGAACAGAAAGCTGCCTGCTGAAACTGTTCTTACGGAATCAGGGAAAAGAGATTTAATCAGAGTTATTAAAAACTCTATGGCCATGACCGAACGCGAAACTGATCCGGCCACTTATCTGAAAGAAGATTCCATTCGACTTTATCATCTGGAAAGAGGAGTGTCTATTGCTATTTACGGAATGCCTCAGGCACGACAACTTCCGATGGAATCATACATTGGTTATACGCTTTTTAAAAACGGCTATCCCGCCGCTTATGCCGGCGGATGGGTT
>JANLOW010000341.1:0-19078 GCA_031366785.1 Bacteroidota bacterium
CATTGAAACAAAAAATGTTTTTAAAACACTTGCACATACTGTTGTTGGAGAAAATCAAAGAAAAGAAAGTGATGCAGATGTTTCCGTTTCAAACGGCGCCTCAGAACACAAAGTATCGGTAAATACATTTCCGATTTTAACGGTTAACAATAAAATTAATGGCTGTGCTTTTGTAATGACAACCGGCGGCCGGCAGGATGTCGTGCAGGAAACGAGCACTGATAAAAACCTATTCAATTTTCTTGAAAATATTTATGCCAACAACAGTTTCTTCGTAAAAAAAGACTCACGATTCGTTAAAGTTAATTTTCAGGACATATTATGGATAGAGGCCCTGGATAATTACGTGATAATAAAAACATCTTCAAAGGAGCAATTCATTCTGCATAGTTCAATGAAAGATATTGAAACAAAGCTTCCTCAAATGAACTTTGCAAGGGTACATCGTTCATACATAGTACAACTTGAAAAAATCAATGCCCTGGAAGAAAATGCTTGTATTGTAGACAGCAATCGGATACCTATCGGAAAGTCATACAAAGAAAATCTGATGAGCCGCTTAAATTTATTTTGAGAATCTCTTTTTAATAACCTTTAGTTATCCTTCCTGTTTTTATCATATTTTTATTAAGTTGTATGTTTGATTCTAATTCATAAAGAATAATCTATAGCTTCGTAAAAATTTTATTGCGGAAATGAACCAACCTATAATACAGGTAAAGGATTTAACCAAACATTATCCTGAAATAAAAGCAGTAAACGGAATCAGCTTTGATGTTTTTCAAGGTGAAATTTTCGGTCTTTTAGGCCCCAATGGAGCCGGGAAAACAACTACGCTCGAAATCATAGAAACACTTCGAAAAAAAACCTCAGGCGAAGTTTACGTAGCAGGTTATTCCGTTGATGAAAATTCAGACGAAATAAAAAAACATATCGGCGTTCAATTACAGGCAGCTAATTATTATCCAAACCTTTCTTTGAATCAACTTCTGGAACTTTTCTCCGGTCTTTATAATACTCCTGTTAATAAAACAGAAATGCTGCAGCTTGTAGGCCTTCAAGACAGAGGTAAAGCTAAATATAAGGAGTTATCGGGCGGACAAAAGCAGCGATTCTCTTTAGCTACAACATTAATAAATAAACCACAGATTGTTTTTCTTGATGAACCCACAACCGGATTAGATCCACAAGCAAGAAGAAATATATGGGATCTGATTCGCAATATTCGGGCAAGCGGAACTACCGTTGTTATTACCACTCATTATATGGATGAGGCAGAAACATTGTGCGACAGAGTAGCCATAATAGAAAAAGGAAAAATTATTTCCCTCGATTCACCCGCAAACCTTATTGATAAGCTTTTAGAAAGCGGTTTTAAAAGAAATGCAGTAATCAAAAACGCTAATCTTGAAGATGTTTTTTTATCATTAACCGGACACGAATTACGTGAAGAATAAAAAACAATGAGCGATACCAAAGTTAAATACAATCAAATCAAAGCAATGTTGGCCATCTCTAAAGCCAGCTTCAGAGGGATTATAAGAAGTCCTTCTGCGGTTATTTTCAGTTTGGTATTCCCGCTAATTTTTATCCTCGTATTTGGATTTATTAAAGGCAATTCTATCCGACTGGATGTTGGTATTGACCCTCTTTGCGATACAACGTCTGCTATATATGGTCTTTTTTCAAAACTGCCGACTATTAATATTGAAAGAGAAAAAACGCGTGCCGAAATGGAAGATCTTCTTCACAAGGGACGACTAGACGCCATAGTTTATATTTATAACTCTGACAAAGACAAAAGTCAAATTGTCAATGTCATAACATCAAAAGCATCGCGCGAAAAAGGACTTTTCGTAAAATCGGTTCTTGTGAATATGGTCGACAAGCAAAATATTTATTATTTGCGCGAGTTGGGTAAAAATATTGGTTCAAACGACAATTCATTTCACCCGACTGAAATAAAAGAAACAGAAGTCCAGGGAAGAGAATACAAAATGATTGATTTTATTTTACCCGGACAACTTGGGTTTTCAATTCTAAGTGCCGGAGTGTTTGGAACAGCATTTATATTTTTTTCACTCAGGCAAACTCTTGTCCTTAAAAGATTTTTTGCCACACCTATTCGCCGTCCATATATTATTCTTGGCGAAGCATTGAGCAGATTGGTATTTCAGCTTATTGGGTCATTGATAATTATTACTCTCGGAAAATATTTTTTCGGTTTTACTTTAATCCACGGTTTTAAAACGCTTGTCGAAATGCTTACACTTTCGGCAATGGGATTAATTGTTTTTATGGGTTTTGGTTTTGTAGTTTCCGGAATAGCAAAGAGTGAAAGCGTAATACCTCCACTGGCAAATGTGATTACCCTTCCACAATTTCTTTTAAGCGGGACCTTTTTTCCTGTGGATGCTTTTCCCGGATGGCTGCAATCAATCAGCAAAGTACTTCCTCTTACATATCTTAATGATGCGCTTCGCAGGATAGCTTTTGAAGGTGCGGGATTTTCATCCATTTCTCATCAGCTATTGATTATTTCTATTTGGGGCGTTGTGGTTTATATAGCCGCAATTCGTTTTTTTCGTTGGGAATAACCGAATTAATCAGTTGTGGTTTTTTATATCAACTTTCCGGATAACCGATTTCACTTTTATATTATTCTTGTTTCAATGCAAATGGCCCTAATTATTACACTGAAAGGTTTAGTATAAGGCATGAGAAACAAGGACCAACATTCGAATTTTCCTCCGATAATTAGCCCAATTTTCCTCTAAATGTTTATTTGTTAAAATGACTCCAGCTGTAAGAAACACATATTTCTTACACCAACTTTTTGACTCCGAAAACAGTAAAATATTCTTGTTCCACCTTCAACAGTGGAGAAGTAAATGAAACACACACTTCTTGCAGCGATATTATTTACGACGATTATTTCTGTTTCTCAGGGACAGGAAACAACAACTGCCGTAAACGACACCACACCATTTTACATGTTATCACTTGAAGAGTTGATGAATGTAAATGTTACAGTGGCATCGCACACACCCATGACTAATCGCGAATCGCCGGGAATTGTAACAGTAATTACCCAGGATGAAATTAGAAAGACCGGCGCAAATGATGTAATGGAGGTTTTAAAATTAGTTCCCGGTTTTGATTTTGGTGTCGACATCCAAGGGATAGTTGGAATTGGCATACGCGGAAACTGGGCCAATGAAGGAAAAGTTTTAATGCTTATTGATGGCATTGAATTAAATGAGGAATTATATTCAACACTTCAGTTTGGCGGACACTATCCCATTGAAATGATAAACCGTATTGAAATTATTCGCGGTCCCGGGTCTGCTATATATGGAGGTAATGCAGAATATGCAGTTGTCAATATTATCACAGATTATAATTCGGAGTTTAATGGAGTATCTGCCAGCATTTCAAATTCTTTTATGAGCAAAACATTTGGCTCTAGAGGTGTTTCTCTGGCAACCGGAAAATCAACCGGAGCTGCGCATATTAATCTTTCAACATCTTTTAAACAGCTAAACAGAAGTCAGGAAAACTATACAGATGTTACCGGCAAAAGTTATAGTATGAAAGATCAATCCGAAATATTTGATGGTCAGTATAGACTGGATTTTTTTCTTAAAGGGTTATCTATAACCGGTATTTATGATAATTATGTTGTTGAACAAAAAGATGGTTATGATGAAATTTATTCACGGGCATATAAAAGTGATTTTAATTCCGGACTTATATCTGCAAAATATGATTATAAAGGAATAAAAAATATAATAATTACATCAGGCACAAAAATCAAATTTCAGAAACCATGGGCTTATGATAAGAAAATTACAAATGATGATTTTAAACAATTTAATACGCACATTAATACAAACGAATATTACATTACTTCAAGCTTCATTCCCAATGAAATATTTAATTTAATCGCCGGTGTTGAATATTACCATCAGTTAGCTCGGCAAAAAGGCGACTCTACTCTTTTTAGTAATGGCAGCAAACTATTTAACATTGACAATTATTCTTTATATGCCCAATCAATATTAAAACTTAATCCTTTAAACGTTACTCTGGGTTGCAGATATAATTATAATCCTTTTTACGGATCTTCTTTTGTACCAAGAATAAGTTTAACGAAGGTTTGGGAAAAATTTCATATTAAAACACTTTACAGTAGAGCTTTTCGCACTCCATCAGTAGAAAACATAAATGCAAGCCCGGATATTTTACCTGAGGAAACAAAGGTAGAAGAAATAGAAGCAGGGTGCAGGTTAGCCAGAAGATCGTATCTGACTTTTAATATATATAATATTCGAACAAAGAACTCCATAGTTTATTATTATGATGAAAATGATTTGGATAAATATAAAAATGAAGCAGCGTCGGGTACCCGGGGAATAGAAGCCGATTATAAATTCAAATCTTCAGGATGGTATGCAGCAATAAATTATTCATATTATTCAATTACAAATCATTCAGAATTTTGCACATACAGTGTTCCGGGACACCCTAACAATCATTTGGCTTTCCCATCTCATAAAATTAATCTTAACTGCAACGTTAATCTGTCTCATAATATAAATGTAAACCCATCTCTCAGTTATATGTCCACACGCTACTCGGTATCACATACCGATGCAGGAGTTTTAACAAGCCGGGAAATAACCCCGTCCTTTTATTCAAACATCAGTTTAAATTTTGATGATGTTTTAAAAAGAGGACTTCATATTCAGTTGGCCTGTTTTAATATGTTTGATAGTCCTGTTTTTTATATTCAACCATATGATGGAAATCACGAACCGTTACCCGGTGCAGGGAGAGAATTAAAATTAAAGCTTTCGTATTCATTTTTATTTAAAGAAAAAAAATGAGAGCTGCTTTTTTTAAAACGACGAAAAAGGTGTTCAGGCTAATCTGCTTGATGGTTTTATTTATTGTTGTTTCGGCACAATCGTTCGCTGCATCAGAAAGCAATGAATATAACATTAAAGCAATGTTCGTTTTAAATTTTATGAAATATGTTGAATGGCCATCGGAATCAATATCAGATACATTTAAAATAGGTGTAGTTGGCGAATCCAATATTTACCAGGCACTTCAGTCGTTGGTTGCAAACAGAAAAGAAAATGCAAAAATTCAAATCTACAAAGTAAACACTGATGTAAATCAAGAGTATCAAATTTTAATAATTACACGCAGTGAAAATAATAGAATAGAAAGTTTGTCAAAAGTTTGTCAGGGTAAAGGCGTATTAATAATTTCTGAGGATTGCAAGAATAACAGTAATGCATCCATTAATCTTGTAAATATCAATAACAAAATTCGTTTTGAAATTAATAATAACCAGGCAAAATTGGGAGGAATAAAAATATCATCAAAGTTGGCCGAAATGGCCATAAGTGTTCAACCATAAAAATTCAATAATGAAGAGCAAGTCTTATAAAATTGATCTTGAAATTTACTTTGTATTTATAGCGGTGATCGGAATTTCCGTATTCAATGCTATTTACAGTTCAGTTAAAATTTCTCAAAATCAAACAGCAGCAAACGGGATTATGATGGTTGATATACCCTCTTTACAAAAGTTGGAGAATATGAACCTTCTCATTACCCGGTCAAAAATGTATACGACCAATTGGGTTTATCTTCCGGGGAACTCTGATGATAAAAAGCGACTTCAGGTTCTTCAGACAATAGAATATCCTGAACTGAAGAAATCCATCACTGCATTAATGAAAGATTGGAAAAATGAAGACGAAGAAAGATGCATGTTGAAAGTGTTTAAGAATTTTGAAGACCTGATGGTACATCAAACTAATATAATGAAGCGGCTATCTACGTTTGATGATTATGAAGACCCCGAAAAAAAATTCAGTGCAGAATCTATTATTGAGAACAGTGTTCTTCCTCTAAGCACAGGACTCATTTATCAGTTAAATGGAATGATTCTTAAAAAGAAAACCAGCGCAGACATAATGCATAATAATATGAGAGCATCATCCAGAAGTATGATGGTAAACGTATTGGGAATTGCTATTCTAATTGTAATTGTTGTTCTGATTGCCGGCTTTTATATGTCCAATAATATTATTGTTCCGACGATGAGAATGAAATATTTTATTCTGCAAATGGGGAAAGGAGAAATTCCGGATATTAATATTAAACCAAGAAAGAATGCCATCGGACAAATGATTGCCGCTGCCCAGACATTAACAGTAAGTCTTCGACGAACGGCACATTTTGCACATGAAATAGGTTATGGAAACCTGTCTTCAGAATTTCAACCATCAAGTGAAAATGACGAATTAGGAAACGCTCTTGTACAAATGAGAGCAGGTTTGCTTATTGCCGACGAAGAAAACAAACAGCGCACATGGATGTCGTCATTTACTGAAAAAATTAACGAAGTATTGAGGGAAAACACAGATGATATCGATAAACTTTCAGATAGTGTTATTTCGGTTATTGTAAAAACGTTATGCACAAATCAGGGCGGAATATATTTAACAGAAAATACCATTGATAATAAACCCGGACGAATAATACTTCAAGGCAGTTATGCCATGAATAATAATTCTTGTGCTAAAAAAACAATAAATTTTGGAGAAGGGCTTGTCGGGCAAGTTATAAAAGACGGTGAATTTATTTATATGCGAAATGCTAAAAACCATGAATCATTAATTCAGTCAGGACTTTCTGATTATGCCCCTACTCATGTATTAATTATTCCTCTGCGATACCACGATTACATTTATGGAGCGATTGAACTTTCCGGATTTACCGAGTTTCGTGATTTTGAAATAAAATTTATTAAAAACATGGGTGAAACGCTTGGTTCAACCATTGCTTCGGTTATTGCGAATACGCTTACAAAAAATCTTTTATCGGAAACACGAAAACAAGCAGCGTTGTTAAGCTCCCAGGAAGAGGAGCTCCGTAAAACGAATGAAGAATTATCGCATCAAAGTAAATTACTTCAAGGATCAGAAGAAGAATTGAAACAAAGTAATTATGAATTAAATCAAAAGGCCAGAGAACTCCAGCAAAAAAATGAAATTAATGAACAAGCAAGACAGGTTTTAAGTCTTAAAGCAAAAGAGCTGGAATTAAATAGTAAATATAAATCAGAATTTCTTGCGAATATGTCGCACGAATTAAGAACACCATTAAACAGTGTATTAATTCTTGCAAAACTCCTGGAAGAGAATAAAGATAAAAACCTTACTACTAAACAGACAGAATATGCCGGTGTCATCCACAAATCAGGCAAAGACTTATTGCTTCTCATCAATGATATTTTAGATCTTTCTAAAATTGAAGCAGGTAAAGTTGAGTTAATTCCTGAGGAGACAAATATTATTTCTGTTTGCAAAGATCTCGAATTGCTTTTTTCCGAGATTGCCAATGAAAAGAAAATAAAATTCAATATTGACCAGAGCCTATCCAACAAAATCAATTTTATTTCTGATAAAGTTCGTTTGGGTCAGATTTTAAAAAATCTTTTATCAAATGCATTTAAATTTACTCCAGCCGGCGGCAATATTACCCTTAGTATAAAACGTCCGGATGCTAACATTAAATTTTCTAATCCCAATCTTTTTAGTCGAAAGAATGTAATCGAATTTTCAGTTATGGATAACGGTATTGGTATACCTGTAGAAAAACAAGCACTTATATTTGAAGCATTTCAACAAGCCGATGGTTCAACAAGCCGAAGTTATGGCGGGACAGGATTGGGATTATCTATTAGCAAAATGCTTGTTTCATTATTAGGAGGAGAAATGCAATTAATCAGTGAACCGGGTAAAGGGTGTACGTTTTTTGTTTTTCTTCCTCAGGATTATTTAGTAGAAAAAGAGCAATTGTTTACTAGTAAAGAGCCGGAATCCAAACCAATGCCTTTATCAAATGAAACAATGATAAAAGAAAAGCAAATAAAATTTGTTTCTCTTGATGATCGCAACTCTTTAAAAGAAAATGACAAGATTTTACTAATAGTTGAAGATGATTTATGCTTTGCAAGTGTTCTTCTCGATATGGCGCACGATAGAAGCTTCAAAGCAGTAATTGCAACTGATGGTAATGAGGGACTTCAATATGCCGAGCAATATAATCCATCGGCTATTATTTTGGATATGCAATTACCCGGGATGAATGGCTGGTTACTTTTAAATAAAATTAAAGCCAACAAAAAGTTGAATCATATTCCTGTACATATAATGTCGGCAATGGATCGGCAACAATTAGGTCGTGATATGGGTGCTACGGCTTACCTCCGCAAACCGCTCGATAAAAAGGATCTGGATGACGCTTTTATTTCAATTGATAATTCCATTCAACAAGATCTTAAACACGTACTTTTAATAGAAGATGTTGTTATTCATCAGGAGATTGTTAAAAATCTTTTGGTATCTCATCATAGAAATGTTGATGTTATGTCTGTTGTAAATACTACTTCTGCTTGGGAGATTTTAATTATGAATAACATTAATTGTATCGTTCTCGATTTGGATTTAGGAAGAGGTCCCGACGAAGGAATAATTTTTCTTGAAAAACTAAAGGCTGAAGAAAAATATTCTCATATTCCTGTTATTATTTTTACAGGTCAGGAACTTAATTCTGAAACACAAAACAGAATTAATATTTTGGCAACGAAAATAATTAGCAAGAATGGCGAATCACTTGATAAGCTAATTGAAGGTACGGAACTATTTCTTCATAACGTGTCTGATGCAGAAGCGAAATCTACTCCGGCAATGCCTGCGTATATGACAAATTTATTAAACGACAAAACGGTATTGGTTGTTGATGATGATATGCGAAATATTTATGCACTTACAAATGCTTTAGAAGGTCAGGGAATGAATGTAATTACTGCCGGAAATGGATTGGAAGCTATTGCCAAGCTTAATGAAAACCCTCAAACAGATATTATTTTAATGGATATAATGATGCCCAATATGGATGGTTTTGAGGCCATGCAGGCAATTAAGAAAATAGAACACCTAAATCGAATTCCAATTATTTCACTTACAGCAAAAGCAATGGTTGGCGATCGCGAAAAATGTTTACAATGCGGAGCCTCGGATTATATTTCTAAACCAGTAAATTCAGAACAACTTTTCTCTTTAATGAGAGTTTGGCTCTACCAAGAATAAAATTATGAAAGACAAAGACATATTTAAATTTAAAGCATATTGGAAAATTATCGAAGATAATACGGGCTATGATTTTAGTGGTTATTCTTTCGAGTCATTAAATAGACGTCTTGAAAATTTTATTTCTAGTGAAAGTATTGGTTCTGCAGAAGAATTGAAAGAAAGGGTATTTTCAAATAAAATATCCGAAAAATTTATTTTGGACAAGCTTTTGGTTAGTTATACTGAAATGTTTAGAGACCCCGAATTTTTTATTTCATTACGCAACAATGTTCTGCCATTCCTTTCTACTTTTTCGAATATTTCTATCTGGCATGCAGGTTGTGCTACCGGTGAAGAAGTTTATTCGCTTGCTATTTTACTTGACGAACTTAATCTTTTGAATCGTTGTAATATTTATGCTACCGACATTAATGAAATAAATTTACAGAATGCCATAAGTGGGATTTTTCCTCTTTACCATATGCGTGAATCTGCTTCGAGATATTTTCGTTCGGGGGGAAAGAAGAATCTCTCTAATTATTATACTGCATTTTATGAAAATGTAATTTTTAATAAACGACTTAGAGACAGGTTGCATTTTACTACACATAATTTAATCGAAGACAAACAAACTAAAAGATTTCATCTCATCCTTTGCAGAAATGTTTTCATATACTTTGATTATTCTATGCAGCAGAATGTTTTAAATTCAATTTGTAATAATTTATACAATTATGGATATCTGGGTATGGGACTTAAAGAACATTTTGTTGACATAAGCAACACTAGCTTTACGAAGATTGATTGTGAAAATAAAATTTATAGGAAGATTATATAAAGTGTAAGTTTTGATGCAAATTATGTTGATTCTCGTATTCCCGAAATAGTATATTGTCTCACCAAACACTTTTTTATGATAAAACAGGAGTCAATTTTAAATTTACTTTTAACAGATTCAATAAAAAAAAATATTGTAACTAATGTTTTAATTGTAGATGATAGACCTGAAAATTTAATTTCACTCGCTTCTTTATTAGAAGATGAAAATAGAAAGATTCTTTCAGCTCATTCAGGAAATGAAGCTTTAAAAATTGCTTTAGAGAATGAGGTTGCTTTAATTTTGCTTGATGTACAGATGCCTGAGATGGATGGCTTTGAAGTTGCCAGACTTTTAAAAGAAAACTCTCGAACAAAAGACATTTCAATTTTATTTGTAACCGCGTTGAGTAAAGATGAAAAATATACCATGCAGGGGTATGAAGAAGGTGCGGTGGATTATTTGCACAAACCACTAGAAGCAAATCTTGTTAAAGCAAAGGTTAATGTATTTGAAAAACTTTACAGACAAAGAATTGAATTACGTCAATCCAATGAAAGACTTACTGATTCAAATAAGCAATTAGACGAATTCGTATATATTGTTTCACATGATTTAAAGGCTCCCCTAAGAGGACTTTCTAGTTTGTGTTCTTTTTTAGAAGAAGAATTGGGACCAGCTCCTAAACCCGAGGTTTTAGATCTTTTAAATATGATGAAGAGTAGAACCGGGAGAATGCAAGGTTTGATAGATGGAATTTTGCACTATTCTAGAATGGCTAATGCCGTTTGTGAAAAGGAAAAAGTATCAGTTAAAGAATTGATAATGAATATAATAGACTTAATTAGTCCTCCATCTAATGTAAAATTTGAAATTCAGGACAACTTGCCGGAAATTTTTACTGAGCGAATTAAATTGCATGAGGTATTTCAAAATTTAATTAGTAATTCTATTAAATATAATAATAAGGAAGAGGCAATAATAAAAGTAGGGTTTCATTCTTATCCGAAATACAATGAGTTTATTGTTTCCGATAATGGATGTGGAATAAAACCGGAACATTTTGAAAAAATATTTGGAATATTTCAAACGCTTGTATCAAAGGACAGGAATGAAAGTACCGGTGTAGGACTTACAATTGTAAAAAAGATTGTAGAACAGCAGGAAGGTAAAATTATGGTAGAATCTGAATACGAAGCTGGATCTATTTTTAAATTTACCTGGATGAAGTAGTTTATTTTTTTTGAAAAACGTATATTACGCTAGAATATTTTTCTGCGTTATTATTTGTTTTAAGATTAGAATACAAGCCGATTAAAAGTGCTTTAAGAGGTTGTAGTTGAGAATTTTTATATTTTTCGCTTAAGAGACTTACGTAATATGAATCAAATTTCATTGGCAACGATTTAATATGTTTCAGATTGGATTCATTAAACAATTCTTTTATTGTTTGAGGAGAAAAGTGAGATAGATGGCGAGGCACATCATATGCGGCCCAATATTCACTGTAATATTTTGCATCCCATGAAGTATGATTAGGTACAGCTATTATAGCAAAACCACCTGTTTCTAATAGGTTATAGATTTCGTGGGTTCTTTGTTTTATGCTATGCACATGTTCCATTACGTGCCACATTGTAATTACTGAGAATGAGTTGTTAGGTAAGTTAATTAATTCTGATTCATCTAATACGGTAATAGAATGATCTTCAATTGCTGCTTTTCTAGCTTTTTCATTAGGTTCTATTCCTTTTACATTCCAGCCTTTGGTTTGTATTATTCCTAAAAAGGATCCGGTACCACATCCTATGTCTAACAGTGTTTTATTTTTTGGTTGTAATTTTTCAATGATCCGAATTTTATTTTTAATGGTAATTTTTTTAATATAATGATATATTTTATTAAAAAAACCAGAATTGTTATTACTATGGCTTATATAGTTTTCGCTATCGTAGTATTTGTGTATAGATTTGCTTTCTGGTCTCGGATTTGTGAATTTAAAATCACATTGTTTACATGAAACAATATAGAATTTTTCTTTGGTGACAGTAAAATCAGTGCATTGAAGAAAAGGTTCAAACTCGCTATTTTTACATTTTGGACAAGCAAATAAATTTTCCATTAGAATAAATGTTTCACGTGAAACATCAACGAGAAATATGAACCATTAATACAGAAATATCAGCCGGACTAATACCACTTATTCTTGATGCTTGTCCAAGAGTTTTAGGTCTTATGGCACTTAATTTAATTCTTGCCTCCATAGAGAGTGAGTTCAACTCATTATAATTAAAATTGTCCTTCATTAATATGGCTTCCATTTTAATAAATTTATTAGCCATTTCAACTTCTTTTTCAATATAACCTTCATATTTCAAAACAATTTCTGCTTGTTCGCACAGCAGTAAAGAATCCTCTTCAGAAACTTGATTTAAAAACGACTTTAATTTCGGTAAATGCTCTATTAAATCGGGTAAGGAAACTTGCGGACGAAGTAGAATTGGAAGTAATTTACCTTTTTGACGAATTTCATCACTATTAGCCGCTTTTAGAAGAGGATTTATTTCCTCAGGAGAAATAGAATAATTTCGAATAAAATTGATTAACTCTTCACAAGAGTTTTTCTTATTTTCAACTTTTAAAAACCTTTCTTTTGAAGCCAACCCTAATTCATATGAAATGGGCGTAAGACGAACATCGGCATTGTCTTGTCTAAGCAACGTCCTGAATTCTGCCCTGGAAGTAAACATTCTATATGGTTCATCTGTTCCTTTTGTAACCAAGTCATCAATAAGAACACCTATATATGCATCAGAACGTTTTAATATAAAAGGAGCTTTTGAATTTATCTTCAAATGGGCATTAATTCCAGACATAATACCCTGACAACCAGCTTCTTCATAACCTGTCGTTCCATTTATCTGGCCTGCAAAATAAAGGTTGTTAATTTCTTTAGTTTCAAGAGTTAGATTCAATTGCTGAGGTGGAAAATAGTCATATTCAATAGCATAGCCCGGACGAAACATTTTAGCATTTTGAAAACCAGGTATTTGCCTCATGGCCTTATATTGAACATCTTCAGGAAGTGATGTAGAAAAACCATTTAAATAAATTTCGACAGTTGACCACCCTTCGGGCTCTACAAAAAGTTGGTGTCTGTCTTTATCGGCAAATCGGTTTATTTTATCTTCTATAGATGGACAATAACGAGGACCAATACCTTGTATTCGGCCTGAGAACATTGGAGATTTATCAAAACCTTCTTCTAAAATTTCGTGTACAGCACTATTGGTATAGGTAATCCAACAACTGAGTTGTTCTGTAGGCAATGGAAAATCTAAAAAAGAAAACCTTCCACGTTTTTCATCGCCAGGTTGTTCCTCCATTTGTGAATAATCCAAAGATCGCCCATCAATACGAGGAGGGGTTCCGGTTTTCATTCGACCACTATTAAATCCGATCGAAATTAATTGTTCTGTTATTCCTGTTGATGCTTTTTCTCCTGTTCTTCCTCCACCAAATTGTTTTTCGCCAATATGAATTATACCATTCAGAAAAGTACCATTGGTAAGAATTACCGATTTAGATTTAAACTCCAGGCCCATGCTTGTTTTCACACCACAGACAGTTTTATTATTAATAATCAGCTCATTAACACTATCCTGCCAAAAATCAACATTGGGAGTTTGTTCAAGCAATGTTCTCCATTCCTGAGCGAAAAGCATTCTATCATTTTGAGTACGAGGACTCCACATTGCAGGTCCCTTTGATCGGTTAAGCATTCGAAACTGAATCATTGAACGATCCGAAACAATTCCTGAATACCCGCCAAGAGCATCAATTTCTCTAACAATTTGACCTTTAGCAATGCCCCCCATTGCCGGATTGCAAGACATTTGAGCTATAGTCTGCATATTCATAGTAATAAGCAAGACTTTAGAACCCATATTCGCTGCCGCCGCAGCCGCTTCACAACCGGCATGTCCGGCTCCAACAACAATTATATCGTATTGACTTTGCATAATAGGAAGCACAAAGTTAATTTTTATTGGAGATTAGTTGTAGTTAATAGAGATTAGTTAATAGTATGTGTTTATCCAATTTGTGGAATTAAAACAGCAATCATTTTTACCAATAACTATTAACTAGTAACCAATAACTAACCAACAAAAAAATGTTTCACGTGAAATGAATACAGGCATTATCTTATTTATACTTTTACGCCCTGCTATATTTTTCAGATTGAACAAAAAGAACATTCATAAGGTTTCCGGAGCAATGCTCCTTATAACCCTTGGAATTATTTATGGAGACATTGGAACCTCTCCTTTATATGTAATGAAAGCGATTGTCGGCAAGCAGCCGATTAATTCGGAAGTTGTTTTAGGGGGCATCTCATGTATTTTCTGGACACTTACTATACAAACAACATTCAAGTATGTAATGCTAACACTTCGTGCGGATAATAAAGGAGAGGGTGGAATTTTTTCATTGTATGCTTTAGTTAGAAGAACAAAATTAAAATGGTTGAAATGGCCTGCGATTATTGGTGGTGCCGCTTTACTTGCTGATGGAATTATTACGCCGCCGATATCAGTAGCATCGGCGATCGAAGGGCTACGGATTTTTAATCCGGGTATTCCGACTGTGCCTATAGTGATTGCAATTTTAACTGCACTATTTATTATTCAGCAATTCGGGACTAAATTTATCGGACAGTTTTTCGGACCGATGATGTTGATATGGTTTTCAATGATTGGTGTTCTTGGTTTTTCAAATCTTATTCATCATCCTTCTGTATTGTCAGCGATCAATCCATACCATGCATTCCATCTAATTTCACAATATCCCGGCGGATTCTGGTTGCTGGGAGCAGTATTTCTTTGTACTACAGGAGCAGAAGCGCTATATAGTGATTTGGGTCATTGCGGAAGAAAAAACATACGAATTACCTGGGTTTTTGTTAAGTCAATGTTGTTGCTAAATTATTTCGGTCAGGCTGCATGGTTAATGGAAAAGCAAGGCTCATTGCTTGGTGATAAAAATCCTTTTTATGAAATGATGCCGGTATGGTTTCTTCTTCCGGGGATAATTATTGCAACGGCTGCAGCAATAGTTGCCAGTCAGGCATTAATCAGCGGATCGTTCACGCTTATAAACGAAGCAGTCAGACTTAACTTTTGGCCCAAAGTCAGAATTGTATATCCGACAAATTTACGTGGCCAGCTTTATGTCCCCTCTGTTAATTGGATGCTTTTAATTGGCTGTATAGGAATAACATTATTTTTTAGGGAATCGTCCGGAATGGAAGGAGCCTATGGTTTAGCAATAATAATAACTATGATAAGCACAACAACGCTTCTTGTTTATTATTTATATTTACGAAGAGTGTCTTTTTATTTTATCGGATTTGTTCTTGTTCTTTTTCTTACGGTTGAATTTTCTTTTCTTATTGCCAACCTTGATAAATTTCCACACGGAGGTTGGCTTACATTATTAATTGCAATAGCCCTTATAGGATTAATGTGGGGATGGTATACTGCCAGAAAGATCCGAAATCGATTTGTAGAATTTGTAAAAGTTAAAGACTATCTAAATTTGCTAAGAGACTTGAGCCACGATTTTTCAATTCCAAAATATGCAACGCATCTAGTTTATCTTACAAGTGCAAATTTAAAAGATGAAATTGAAGCAAAGGTTATTTATTCCATACTTCAAAAACAACCCAAGAGAGCCGATATGTATTGGTTTGCTCATGTTGATGTAATGGATGAGCCATATACTATGGAATACAAAGTAACAGAGCTTATAAGAGGAAATATAATTCGAATTGATTTTAGACTAGGATTCCGGGTAGAACCCCGAATTAATCTTATGTTTAGAAAAGTTGTTTCTGATATGGTAAAAAATTTGGAAGTTGATATTACCTCCCGTTATGAATCATTGGGTAAAAAAAATCTTATCGGCGACTTTCGGTTCGTAGTAATGGAAAAATTTCTTTCCTATGAAAATGAATTGCCATTCTATGAAAAAATAATTCTCGATCTTTACTTTTTCTTTAAAAAGATTTCCTTATCAGAAGAACGCGCCTTCGGACTGGATACAAGTTCCGTTACAATAGAAAAAGTTCCTTTGATTGTAAATCCGATCGGTGAGGTGAACCTGAAACGCATTAGATAGATATTAGTCTTTAGACTTTAGACTTTAGAGTTTAGAGTTTAGAGTTTAGAGTTTAGAGTTTAGAGTTGCTGCAAATAATTTAAATAGTATTTGTTAGTAGATTTTCAGACCTTCGAACCAGCGCAATAATTAACCAGAAAAACAATAAAACACTCAATCCAAAGACTAAAGACTAAAGACTAACGACTAACGACTAACGACTAACGAGATGGCCCTAAAACCGAAAACGCCAAAAGACTCCATAGCAATAATTACAGAATTTGTTCTTCCTAACGATACAAACACTCTCGGAAATCTTATGGGAGGCAGATTATTACACTGGATGGATATTGCGTCAGCGATCGCCGCACACAGGCATTGCAGAAGAGTTGTTGTTACAGCATCTGTAAATAACGTTTCTTTTTCCCAACCCATCAAGCTCGGCGAAATTGTTACCATGCACGCAAAAGTTTCAAGAGCTTTTCATACATCCATGGAAGTTTTCATTGATGTGTGGGTCGAGAATGATACTACAGGAGAAAAGAAAAAGTGTAATGAAGCTATTTACACTTTCGTTGCTGTCGACCAGCGTGGAAACCCAATAAATATTCCGGAACTGGTTCCTGAAACAGACGAAGAAAAATTACGATATGAAAGTGCTTTACGAAGAAGACAGCTTTCACTTATTCTGGCAGGCAAGATGAAACCGGGGGAAGCAACAGAGTTGAAAGCATTATTTCAATAACGGATATCCAAAAAACACTCACAATCAATCACATTTTATTAAAGACATCTTCATCAATATTCTTCATGCATTTGAAATGTCCTTTGGGACAACTTACAAAACCAATCTTTGTACATGGACGACAGGATAGATTTTTTACTTCTAAAACCACCGACAAATCATTTTTGATTTTTGATTTTTGATTTTTGACGTCTCCTCCAAAGTATGGATACATTCCAAATTCGGGAATAGTATTTCCCCAGATTGAAACAATGTCTTTTTTAAATGCGGCAGCGATGTGCATTAGTCCGGTATCATTTGAAATTACCCTCTTCGAATTTTTAACCAGAACAGCGGATTGATTGAGAGAATATTTTCCGCAGGCATTGAAAAATTTTGTTTCGTCTTGTTTCGCAAGTATGTCACCTCTTTCTCGATCTTCAATACCACCCAGAAGCACAATAGGCGAATTTATTTTTGAGCCAATTGAAATCATTTTTTCTATCGGCAACATCTTGGTATTATGTTTTGCACCTATAACCCAGGCCAGATAACTGTTTTTATGAGAAGGAGGAAGATCATTCAAAACAGCCTCATCTTTTTTTGTAATAAAATAATCAAGGCCACCACCATCGTTAATTACTCCAAGGCTTTTAACAGATTCCAGATATCGGTCGACAATGTGTTTATCGGGAAGAAAATTAATTTTAAAATTGACCAACAGCCATTTCTGCAAATTCAATTTATCAAATGTGAATTGTTTAACACCTAAAGCAGACTTAATTTTGAAAGAACGAAAATTTTTCTGGAGGTCAATAACGACGTCGAATTTTTCTTTTTTAAGGTCGGAGATAATTTTTCTCAAATCATCTTTATAAAAATGTTTTTTATCGATGAATGGATTGTTTTCTAATACGGGTTCAAAAGATTTCTTTAAAAGAAAGTGTACTTCTGCATCTTTCACCTGTTGCTTTATACATCGTATTACGGGTGTCGTCAGAACAATGTCGCCAATAGATGAAAAGCGGATGATTAGAATCTTCATGAACAGGTGCGAAAATACTTTTTAAATACTTAACAGTAATTCCAGAGATGAATGTAATTTTACAATATTAGCAGAATATTATATTTCATTCCAAACCAGGTGAAATTTACGGACACACATACACATCTTTATGCGGAGGAATTCGAAGCGGATCTTCCAAATCTAATAGAAGTTGCTGATATTTCAGGTGTTGAACGGTTTTTTATGCCCAATATTGACAGCACCTCTATCGAAAGGATGTTAAATTTAGAGAAGACATATCCTAATAAATGCATTCCCATGATGGGTCTGCATCCATGTTCGGTGAAGGAAAATTGGAAAGAAGAAATGGCTATTGTGGTGGATTGGCTTTCGAAAAGAAAATTTGCGGCTGTGGGAGAGATGGGTATAGATTTGTATTGGGATAAGACTTTTTTAGTAGAACAAAAGACAGTTTTCAGAAAACAGGTTGAATTAGCGAATCATTACAGACTGCCAATTGTCATTCATACACGCGACTCTTTCGATATTGCTTGTGAACTTTTGGAGGAAACAAAAAAAGAAAGTCCTTGCGGCATCTTTCATTGCTTTACAGGAAGCGCCGAGCAGGCGAAAAGGGTTATCGATATGGGATTTTATATTGGTATTGGAGGCGTGGTTACATTCAAAAACAGCGGACTTGATAAAACGGTTGCAGAAATCGATCTAAAAAACATCGTTCTTGAAACGGATGCACCTTATCTGGCACCGGCTCCTTTCAGGGGTAAAAGAAATGAACCGATCTATATAATTAAAGTGGCAGAAAAAATTTCTGAGATAAAAAAATGTTCGTTGGAAGAAGTTGCATTGATAACGTCAGAGAACTCGGAGAAAATTTTCAATCATTGAACGGATTTCGAAATGAATTGAAGATGTTTTTTAACCGCAAAGATCCACAAAGATTTTCGCAAAGATCCGCAGAGAAAGAATTTGGTGTTGAAATGAAATACAAGAATTTTTAAAGGGACTTTTCTCATTTAAAACTGACGTTCACCTTCGTGTATCTTTGCGAAAACCTTTGTGGGACTTTGCGGTAAAAAAAGAACTGTTTATAATTAACCGCAAAGATCCACAAATATTTTCGTAAAGTTCCGCAGAGGGAAATTTTAGTGATTAAGAAAAATGATAAACAAAGATTTTTTCAAACCAGTCCATTC
>JANLOW010000399.1:0-7957 GCA_031366785.1 Bacteroidota bacterium
GAAGGACTCTTTTACCGTCGTTGCTGATTACCAGGTTTTGCAGTTCTTCAATATTTTTTACGGAAGCATCTGTGACAGTTAAATATAATCTGTTGTAATCGGTAAGGTAGCCATTGGTGCTGATAAAATTTGTTTGCGCCAGTGTGTTCTCAATCATTGCGGGGGTTAATCCCAATGAACTCATTTTCTGCGGAAGTAATTCTATGTGATATTCTTTTGTTTTGCCGCCAATAACCCGAACATCAGCAACTCCTTCTTCCTGGGCAAGAAAAGGTTTGACTATATAATTTGCAATCAGATTGAGCTCTATATCGCTTTTACCATTCCCTTCAATTACGTATCCTATCACAGGCAATATAGAGGGATTCATTTTTTCTATTGAAATATTTGTACCAACTGGCAAATCGTTTTTCACTTGATTAATGGCAGATTCGATTTGCTGTTTGCTAAGATCAATATCCGACTTCCATGTCATGTATGCAGATATCTCGCAACTTCCCCTGCTGGTTGTGCTTCGGATTGTTTCTAAATTCGGTATACGTTTGATGGCACTTTCCAATGGTTTTGTAACCGTTATCATCATCTTATTGATGGGTTGTAAACCATTTTCCGCAATAATTTTAATTTTTGGAAAAGTAACTTCAGGAAAAAGGGACGATTGTATCCGGGTGTACTCAAATATTCCACCTGCTAAAATTATTAGCAGCACGACAACAACAGGATTTTTGTGTGTTACAAAAAAATTCTTCATCCTGTTATTCTTTAATCATCTTTATATACGCAGTATCAGGCAAACCATAATTTCCTGAATTTATAATCTTATCGCTTTTATTGAAATGAGGAGAAAGAATTTCAATCTTATTATCAGTTGATATACCTTTATTAATATTAATTTTTACCGCTGTACTATCATTAACTAACATCATCACCCAGAAATTTTCAAAATTCTCATCAGCAAGTACGGCGGATTTATCAATTACCTGCGTATTTTGCCTGTTGTTTTTATTGATTTGAACTATTGCTATAAGGTTTTCAGGTAATGTCAAGGTTGTTTGTGGTTTAACAATATAACTCTGTGTTTGCGATGTTGGATCTATTCCTAATAGTTTATTCATTATTGTTCCTTTGATTGTTGTAGAATCGGGTAATAGGATTTTGCAATTGGATCCTATTGTTATATACTTATTAAGTTCAAAAGGAACACTCAATAGGAAGACGAAGCTACTTTTTTCGGATATCAAAGCTAATTGGTCTCCATCGGTTACATAGTCATTTGTTTGTTTTGTAATTTCCGAAATAATTCCTGAGGATGGTGATAAGATCGTCAGTAATCCTTTAAAATTAAAAAGTGAGTCCTGGATATTTAATTTACTTAATGCCTCCGCTTCCTTTGTCTTTATTGAAAATAACGGATTCCCAATGGATGTATTATCACCAATGCTTTTAAATACTTTCTCTACATAACCATTGCTGATTGCTTTTACTGTGTTCTTTTTTTGGTATAGGGAAATTGCATTCAAATTTATCTTTTCACTGATATTTGTGTTTTCTATGGTAGTTATATGAACAGGCGTTTTTACTGAAACATTTTTTTCGTCGGATAATGTATTTTCATTTTTACAACCGGTTATCAGTAAGAAAAATAGAAGGAGGCGTGATATTGTTTTTTTCATTTCATATAATTCATTTGATTGATTATTTGCATCCTGTCAATTTCAGATAGTGTTAAATTGGTTATAGTTAATGAGTAGTTATTTACCAAAGTAAGAAAGTCGATAACCCTCGCGAGCCCTTTTTCTATTTCTATCTGGTATAAGTTTATAAGATGTTTTTGATCAGAAATCTGGTTTTTGATTTCTGAAATTAAATCATCTGTTAATTTCAATTGTTCGGTTAGCTGAATTCGTTGCTGGTTAAATTGTTTATTATAAAATTCAATTTGATTTATTCTTGTGTTCTCATTTAAAGTAATTTTATTATGCTGCAATTGCCGCTGTCGTCCATCATAAATGGGCATTGTAAAATTTAAACCAATACTTCCACCGAAATTGTCCGGAATATTTTTAGGTAAAATTGCACTGAAGCCTGCATCTGCAAAACTATTTAGGTGCGGCTTGTAATTGACATCGACTAAAAATTTATCGGAAATATTCTTCAAGCTATCGATTCTAAATTGCATCATCAATGGTGAATTATTTATGTTGAAGTCATTTTGTAATACGATTTGAGGGTTTTGTAAAATTATTGTTGATGTATCTGTTATTCCACAAATAAAATTCAGAGTTCCTAAATCGTTTTTATATTGAATAAAAGCTTGCTTAATAGAAATCTCCTGCGATTTTATAGAAAGTATAAGATTAATGATATCTGTTGACAGATAAACTCCTTTGTCGACCAATTGTTTTAACAGCAATTGTTGATCTTGCAAAAGTTTTAATATGGTTTTATAGGATTGAATCCTGCTGTAATCTGCAAATGCTGTTAGGAAATGTTCTGTAATATTTTTTTTTAAATCATTTTCGGAAATTTTAATATTTGCCAGTAGCGATTGACCAGAAACAGAAAGAGCTTGTAATCTTGCTCTATTAAGTTGATTATAAAGGATTGGTTGTGTAACGTTCAGTAAAGCAGAATAATTTCCACCATTGGTAATTGCATAATCGTAGCCGAAATGGTTTGATGAAGGTGCATATATTGCCTGAGAAGAAAGATTTATAAGTGGTTTTCTGCCTGCTTTAATAATTGAACTGTCAATGCCGAAGGATAATAACTGGTTGTTATAATTTTTTAAAAGCGGACTGTTTTTAATTCCTATATTAATATATAATTCTAATGTCTGACATTCTACTTTTGTATGAATAATATTAAGTACAACTAGAACAATAAATATTAAAAATCTAGGCATTGCTATTTTAATAAACACGAAATTGTAAAAATTTATTTCAAAGATAGATTAATATTCTATAACCAAAGTAAATCCAGATATTGATTCTAATATTTAAACAATGTTTTATGAAGTCTAAATGAAGGAATTTCATCAAACAATATTTTTGCTCTTCTGTAAATCAAATCACCGGCAAAATTGTGTTGTAATGAAAGGAAGATAATGAGTGGAAATGCTTTTTTATACAATATAAAATAGGCTTTTTAATGTAAATATATATTAATAGTTTATTAATATATATTTGTCCTGGTTCAAACAATTTATTAAACAAGTTTATTTATTGAGCGTATTTTATTTTAGCCTTTTACTATTCTAAAAATTCAGTTACTTAATAATATTAGTTATTTACTTACCACCAGTTTATTTGTTGTAGAAGTTAAACCATTCGAAAGTCTTATTTGATAGAAATACACTCCTGAAGTAAATTCATTTACAGGAATCAGGATTTTTCCAGAAGCTTCATTTAATATTTTCACCCAAATTAATTGCCCGAATGTATTGTAAACCGAAAAAACAGATCCGGATTTCGCATTTGTATAGTTTACCACAGCTTGTGTCGTTGACGGATTTGGAAAGGCAGAAGAACTAAAAATAGAAGAAGACGATTGTGAGATTCCGGTATTGTCTGGAATCGCTTCTATTTTTAAATCATCAAAATAAAAACCATCGCGTTCCTGAAAGGGATCACTTTTTAAAACAAAATTTAAAAGTACACTCTGGCCAAGAAAATTGTTCAGATTCATTTCTTCGTTAACCCAATTGACTTGTGTGCCATCGTAAACAGGTTCTCCGGGTGCTTCAGAAGGAGAACCATTAACAGTATATTTTCCACAAAGTGCTGTCCATGTAGCACCATTATCTCCTGAAGCAAGTACCTGAACAAAATCATATTGTCCTTCTGTATTCCATTTTGCGTAGAAAGTTAATCGAGCATCAATTAGTCCTGATAAGTTTATAGGGTTTTCTAGCCTGAGAGAATTGTCGTCATTAGGCATATATAAATTAAAAGGAGAATCAGTAATTGAAGATGGCGGTGAAACAAAATCTTCAGTAGTATTTCCCCATAATGAAATGTCTGTATTCCAATTGGCAATGTCTGTACAATCATCATTAAATATAACTACAGGAGACCCATAAATTTGTGTTATTGTATCGGCTTCTGCAAATAAACCATTATTAACATTAATGGTAAAACGAATTTCCTCTCCTGGAATGATTGAGGGACTAAGAGAAAATAAAATTGAATCTGTTACTGTTTGAAACGAATTTAAATTCGTATAAACACGTGGAGTTCCTGAAGAAATAATATTTGATGATAAAGGAGCAATTGATATTGTAAAATTTCCTACAGTATCAAGCCCAAGTTGTTTGAAGGAATAACTAAATTCGTTACTTAGTTGAGAAACATACAATCTTTGGTTATGAGAAATGGTACCATAATGTCCTGCTAAACGGGCAAGAGTTAAGTTAGCATATATATTTTCTTGAGAAAGAGGAATAATCCGATCAGTAGCAGGCCAGAATCCATCATCAATACGTCCGACTTCAGGTGTCATTGAAAATATTTTTGATTTGGTGATTTGTTCACCATACATCCAATCGTCGGAACTTCCATTCACACTGTAATTTACTGTTTGATTAGCGGTGCCTACATGATATTTATTATAACGTGTTATTGCATGACCGAAAAAATCGAATTGAACAGAATCAGGTGAAAGCAAATCAGGAATATAACCAAATGGAACGATATTATGATTTCCATAGGTATGATAGTTTAGTGCTAGTTTAAACGAATGAGATTCAGTGAAATTTTTCATTGCCTGTGTTTCAGGTTCACTAAAAGGTGATGTTCCTCTGAAGGTTGCCGATCCTGAATTTGTTGAAGAGCCAATATCATCGTAACCCCATTCATAGCCGTAATTTCGGTTAAGATCGACACCAAATTCACCGTCTAAATTATCTCTTCTGTTTTTTCTCCAAAAGCCTCCACCTGAAGGATTCGTTGTTTCATTATAAATATATCCATCAGGATTGATACATGGAATAAAATACATTTCAGTATTATCAACTAACGAATGCAACGCTGAATCTGATGAATAATTCTCCAATAAATACCACATGTAATAAATTAGTTGCGACAACGATTCCGGCTCACGGGCATGATGAAGTGAAGTATACAATACTTCCGGTTCATTTTCATCAACAGTTGGATTATCAGAAATTTTTAAATAATAAATTGAACGGCCTTCAAATGTATGAGTTGTGTCGATTGGTTGTTTTATTGAAATAAGATTGGGATATAGAAGGGCCATTGAATCGAGAATGTCAAGCAACTGATTATAAGTAAAAAATCCACCCGTGTTTCCAAGATAAAAATGAGTGGGTACCGGATAGACAGGAGAAATTTTTTCGCAGTTAATAGTTCCTTGCAACTTACGTTTAGATATTTTATTTCTTTCTTGATAAAATGCTTTTACATCTCTAATAAGTATTTCAATGCGGAAACCGGCGGCTTTAATGTTTGAAATTTCCTTTTCAGAAAAATCACTAATAAACCAAACACCTTTTCTGTAATCGCCTTCGGTTAAGTCAATGCCAATTTTTCCGAGCTCCATTTCAGATTTTCCATCAAACCATATTTTTGCACGGCTGTAATTTAGATCATCGGCAAAAATGAATTGTATTGAAAAGCAGGTGATGAGAAGAAGTATATGTTTTTTCATTGCAATATATGATAGGGATTTTTAATTTTAGGAATATTTTTTAGTTTAAAGTTTTATTTTTTTTCTAAACCATTTATAAAATCAGTAATTACTTTTAAATTCTTTTCCGGATTATCCTGCATTGTTAAATGCCCTGCATTTTCAATAAGTTCAAATTTGGCTCCGGGAACAAGGCTCTGGTAATATTTTACGGTTGATGGTCGTGCTTCATCAAATTCTCCTGTTATAAATAAAGTAGGTACTTTAATTTCGCTTAATCGATTGGTGCGATCATAATCTTTCAAAGTGCCTGTCATTGTAAATTCACTCGGCCCGCCCATAAAATTGTAAACATTGGTACCCATTAACAAAAAGGAGCTGTCAATATCTGATGACCAAGGTAATTTTCGTGCTAAAAAATGTTGATAGTAAACTAAAATTGCATTTTGATAATCAGGTGATTCATAAGTTTTATTTTGCTCATTTGTTCGAATTGAATTTTGAATTGAATCGGGTAATGTTGTTATTAATGTATCGGCATCTGACAGCCACATTGGAATACTGATAGCAGGGCTGCTAAAAATAATGGCTTTTATTCCTTCAGGGTATTTCAAATAGAAATCAGTTCCTAACATTGTACCCCATGATTGTCCGTAGAGATAAAAATCTTTTAATCCCAGTGAATCCTTAATTTGCTTTATTTGATCTACAAAATTTTCAACAGTCATAAGAGAAGTATCAGTAATTTTATCCGATCGGCCGCAGCCAAGCTGGTCAAGAAATATAACAGGCCTGTCTTTTCCTAAAGCGGTTAATGGATTGAGGTAGAAACTTGGAACACCGGGGCCTCCGTGCAATAGCAAAATTGGAGTTTTAACACCTTCGCCAACTATTTTATACCAAACTTTGCCGCCTTTAACGGTTATGAATCCTTCTTTTGGTTTAAGTGTATTTTGTCGTTTGCAATTTGTAAAAGATAAAAACAAAAATATTATTAAAATAAGTCGAGGGAATTTATGAAGTTTCATTGCTTTAAATTTTATTCCAATAATATATAAAACTAATTAAAATTTCTTGAATGCATACTTAAATAATTGTAATAAATTATTTTCCGCAACCTTCGGGGGTGATTAAACTTCTCTAATAACAATAATAATTGAGTTGGGAAATATGAAAATTGCTTTATTTTTCCTTTATTAATATTCTGATAGAGGCAAGGTGGGTAAACAGAACGACAGGTACAATAAATCCCGGCAACCAGCTAAAAGGAAAATACAAGATAGCAATATTTGGCTGGTCAAACGCCAATTTCTGAAACGGAAACGGTGCCGAGAAAATTGAAGTAATTACGATTTTTAATAAAAGGGCCAACGCAATAAAATTCCATGTTAAGATTATTTTTTTATTGAAGAATTTTTTATGGATGCCAAAATATGCAATAATTGGAGCAGTTATTCCTGAGAATATATCAAAATTATTTCCATGGAAGGTCATTATTTCGGGAACGGTTTTATTTAGGAATAGCCAATAGAGTACAATTTCGACTGGAATTCTGACGATGTTTAGCAGTGTCAGATATACTAATGGAAGACTATCGATAAAATTTTTTCCTGCAGTGGTAAAGAATAATATTATTATTGTTATAAACGGAGGCAAAGTCAATAGAAAGAATCGTGGAGGGAATGATAATGTGTCTGAATTATAAAAATTATAAAATGATAAGATCATTTGAAAAATTAACCAAAGTGTCAATGCCAAAATGATGACATTTGTTTTGGAAGAAAAATCTTTTGAATTAAAGATTATTAAAAAGAAAAAAAATAGAGTTGCTATAGCCGTGAAGCTAAAAACCAGAGAAATATATTGTGGTAGATTTTCGAGCATTTTTATATGATTTAAAAGTATAAAATTAGAAGTCGAATTTAATAATATTTAATATTCCCCTTTTTTTTGTAATAATAACAAAAGGCCCGTCGAAAGACAGACCTTTTAGATATTTATTAATAATAAAATAGTGTTATTTTACTCCTGAAATTATTTTCTAAGCAAGTCTCTGATTTCAGAAAGAAGTACTTCTTGCTTTGATGGTGCAGGAGGAACGACGGGCGTAGGAAGCGCAGCTTGTTTCTTTTTCATAGAATTCATTGGTTTCACTACAAAAACAAAAATAGCAAGTGCTACGATAATGAAACTAATAGCTACTTGAATAAAGTTTCCATAATTAATGCTTACAGCTGGTATAACAGCACCGGCAGCATCAACAGTTGCACTCTTAATTACCATTTTAAGATCTGCGAAATTTACCCCGCCG
>JANLOW010000352.1:0-3332 GCA_031366785.1 Bacteroidota bacterium
ACAGGTTTCATTGTTTAATGATTCGCAAATTGCCTCCACAGGTTTTGTTTGCCTCGACGACAGCATGCATGATTTATTTTTAGTAGGATCAAATAACGATACGTGTTTTGTTTCAATAATAACATCCACATCAGAATTTAATATGAAGCCACGTATTTTTTTAGATTTTAACAGTAAATTATCCAATAGTGATTCAATTTGCATCAGTGTAAAAGGAAACGATGGCACAATAGATTTCTGGAACAGTTTTGTTTCTAATACTTCAGGTTATTACGGTGCATTTCTTGGTTATGGTAAATCATGGGCAGTTGATGGTGATCAGGAAATAACGATTTCAGATATTGCAACATCAAAATCTGCAATAACTGTTGGTGCCTATGCTTCAAAAACAAATTGGACCAATATTAGCTCTCAAACCTATACATACAGTGGATATGTAACACAAGGTGATCGTGTACGATTCTCAAGTCATGGTCCTACAACAGATGGAAGAATTAAACCTGATATCACAGCACCCGGCTTGACTGTAGGATCATCTATAAGTTCTTACGATTCCTCTTTTATATCTACTGGCCCCGGATATCTTTACGTTGTTAATATTTATCATGATACAAACAATAACCGTGACTATCCTTATGGCCAACTGCTCGGCACATCAATGTCTTCACCGGTCGTATCAGGAATAGCAGCATTGATGTTACAAGTGAAAAACGATTTGGGACCGCAGGAAATAAAAGATATCATTAATCAGACGGCAATCACAGATAATTTTACCGGAGTTATTCCTTCCGGAGGAAATAATACCTGGGGTAATGGAAAAGTTAATGCCTATGGTTCAGTAAGAAGGGTAGTACAAATTATAAATAGTATAAATAATATTCCCGGTGGAACACTGGATTGCAATTTATATCCGAACCCCAATGAGGGATTATTTACTCTGGATTATTCAGGAGATAAAAACGAAATTCTTTCCATTGAACTTTTTGACATGCTTGGACATTCTGTATTTATTGAAAATTGGAAAACAGTAGTAGGTGCCAATTTCAACAGGCTAAATGTAAAAGATCTCGAAGCAGGAATATATTTTACGAAAGTGTCTTCCTATAAAGGGCAAAGAATTTTTAAAGTGATGATTACGAAATAAATTTATTTAATTGGATAAGGAACACACATATTCTTTAACGATAAACTGGACGGGAAATCTTGGCACGGGAACATCTGGATATAGTTCGTATAATCGCAGTCATACGATTTCTATTGAAGGGAAAGAGAATATTTTATGTTCATCAGACCCTACTTTTCTTGGCGATCATTCAAAATCTAATCCGGAAGAATTATTTCTTGCATCTCTAAGTTCTTGTCATATGCTTTTGCATCATAATGCAAACAAGCAATGCTTTATCGCTAACTCTTGTAACTTTTCTGTAAAACATATTTCTATATGTTTGGCAGACGCGGAAATTTAATTACTTTTTCAATAAAGCATCGTATTTTTTTTTACATTTAGCAAGTAAAACAAAACCATGAAAAAATTCATAACCATTCTACTAATTGCTGTTAGCGCTATTTCATGCGTACAGAAGAATAAAACAGAAAGCCAAAACGCTGTTGCAAACAATTTGGAATTCACAGGTTATAAAGAGAGGCTCATACTTCGATTCTGGGAAATGTATCCATCATGGGCCAGCTCCATTGGCTATCATAATTTTGATAGCATTCTTAATATTCCTGATGATAGGCAGCGAAAAAAGGAGAAGAATTTTATTGCTGTAGAATTAGATTCTTTGAATAAATTTAATCCCGATTTACTTAATGAAAATAATCGTACGGATTATTATCTTATCGTTAATCAGCTTCATTCTTCTGATTGGTCTATTCAGGAATTAAAGTCTGACGAATGGAATCCTGCATCATATAATTTGGGAAGCACTTTTGGTGAGATGCTGAATAATACATACGATAAAATCGATAACAGGCTGCGCAATTTTTACCTCCGGATGGCAAACATACCGGCTTATTATGAGGCAGCAAAAAAAAATATTGTTCATCCCACATTAGAGCATACCCAATTAGCAATTGATCAAAATAATGGAAGCAAAAGTATATTTGAAGCGGAGTTAAAAGCGGCTCTGGATAAATCTGGACTTTCTAGTGATGAAAAGCAAAAGATGATGGAGCGTTCTGCTGTTTCTGTTACTGCAATTAATAGTTATGTAGATTGGTTAAAAAAATTAAAAAACGATCAGCCAAGAAGTTTTCGTCTCGGAAAAGACCTTTATAAAAAGAAATTTGAATTTGATATCATGTCGGCATATACTGCTGATGAAATGTTTAAAAAAGCAGTCGATCATAAAAATGAACTGCATGCAAAGATGGCTGAATTGTCGCGTCAATTGTGGCCTATTCTCATGAACAAACAGTCAATTCCTTCTGATTCATTAAAAATGATTCGAATGGTAATTGATAAACTTTCGCTTGATCATGTAAAACCAGATTCTTTTCAGACAGCCATTGAAAATCAATTAAAAGATCTTGCAGATTTTGTAAATAAAAAACAACTCATGTATATGGATCCAAGCAAACCTTTAGTTGTACGGCGCGAACCGGATTATATGGCAGGAGTGGCCGGCGCATCTATAAGTGCTCCGGGCCCTTACGATAAAGGAGGAAACACTTATTACAATGTTGGAAGCCTTTCAGGATGGCCTGCTGAAAAAGCAGAAAGTTATTTGAGAGAATACAACCACTATATTCTTCAGATATTAAATATACATGAAGCTATACCCGGTCATTACACACAACTCGTTTATAGTAACAATTCTCCCAGTATTGTTAAATCTATTTTGGAAAACGGAGCAATGGTAGAAGGCTGGGCTGTTTATGCAGAGCGGATGATGTTGGAAGAGGGATATGGTAATAATGATCCTGCAATGTGGCTAATGTATTATAAGTGGAATCTTCGTGCTACATGTAATTTTATTCTTGATTACAGCGTGCATGCAGGGAATATGACAAAAGAAGAAGCAATGAAGATTTTAATAGACGAAGCGTTTCAGCAACAAACCGAAGCAGAAAATAAATGGAAAAGACTACAGTTAACCCAGGTTCAGCTCACCTCTTATTTTACCGGCTATACTGAAATTTATGAATTCAGAGAAGAATTAAAAAAGAAAATGGGAAATAAATTTAATCTGAAAGAATTCCATGAAAAATTTTTAAGCTATGGCAGTTCACCTGTAAAAGACATTCGTGCTTTGATGCTGAAGGAAATGGATAAACAAAATTGATATTAATTATTGATTTTAGTAGTAACATAATTTCCTGCAACAGTT
>JANLOW010000465.1:0-5051 GCA_031366785.1 Bacteroidota bacterium
TAACTAAAGAGTTTGAAGAATCTGAACAACCCTTTTGATCCGTAATAATTACAAAATAGTTTCCCGGAGGCAATCCATTTCCGGATGGACTATTACCAATAACATTATTCCAAACATAATTATATGTTCCGGTTCCTCCGGAAACAGTTACTGTAATACTTCCATCGTTTGCTCCATAACAAGAAACCGATAATGAAGTAGCATTTACTTGTATTTTATTAGGCTCAGGTATGTCAATGGAAATTAAAGAAAAGCATTTGTTTTTACCAGTGACCTGCACAGTATATGATCCGGCAGTTAATCCTGATGCAGAAGATCCTGTACCACCGCTTGGATTCCATAGGTATTTAAACGGCCCTATTCCTCCGGAAATATTTACGGAAGCACCTCCGTCATTTCCTCCATTACAGCTTACCGGCGTTAGTGAGGCCAACGTAATATTCGGGGCGCCGATATTTGAAACTATTGCAATATCAGAAGCAGTACATCCGGTTGAATCTACAACAGTTATTGTATATGCTCCTGCAGGTATATTTGAAATGGTATCATTATTTGAATTGACCGGAGTCCAAAAATATGAGTATCCAACCGCACCACCTGTTACAGAAACACTGGCACTTCCATTTGATTTGCCACAAGAGGCATCCGTTGTTGTTATTGTTAAAGTCATTCCCGGAGGTTGACTGATTGTTACACCAGTTGTAAAGGAACAACCCTTTGAATCACTTATTATTACTGTATAGTTTTGAGCCGATAATCCATTAACGGTAGCAGATGTATTATTACCCGGACTCCATAAATAATAATAAGGCCCGGTTCCTCCCGATGAAACTACATTTGCCGATCCATCTGTTCCATTAAAGCATGTAGTTCCTGTTGAATTAATTATTGCTGTAATTGCAGTTGGTTCATTGATAGTTATTGATTGAGAAACAGAGCAACCGTTGGCATCAGTTGTTTTAACTGTATAATTACCCTGCGATAAATTATTTGCAGTAGAATTATTCCCTCCTGAAGGTGACCATTGAAATGTATAAGGAGAAGTTCCACCGGATGATGAAAAAGATGACGATCCATCGGAACCACCATAACAAGAAACGTTGGTTATGGACTGTTGATTTATAGATAATGGCGTTGGTTGGCTTAATGTAATCGAAGATGCAGAAGTGCATCCGTTTATATCTGTAACTGTTACTGAATAATTTCCGGCAGCAAGTCCGGAAATGGAAGAAGTAGTTTTTCCGTTGGGCAACCATAAGTATGAAAATGGAGATGTTCCACCGCTTTCAGAAACATTTGCAAAACCACTCGTATCTCCTGTACATAATGGATTTCCAAAACTACTTATTGAAGTTGTTAGTAAGGCTGGTTCAGTAATTACTATTGGAATAGCTGCTGTGCAATTATTAGAATCCGTTATTGTTACGATATAATTTCCTGCTGTAAGTCCTGCCGCACCTGGAAGTGTATTTCCCGAAGGAAACCAGGAATAAGAATATGGACTACTTCCACCGGTTGCAGAGATAGCCCCTGTTCCATTATTTCCGCCATAGCAAGAAACAGAAGTTGAAGATGCAACGGTTCCGCTTAAAACCGGCGGCTCAGTGAGAATTACAGATACAGAATTTGTGCAACTGATTGCATCACTAACAATGACGGAATAATTCCCTGCATTAAGATTATTGATAGACGAAGTTGTTGCTCCTGTAGACCATACATAACTATAAGAGCCAACTCCTCCTGAAGCTGAAACAGAAGCGAAACCACTTGCATCGCCATTACATTTTAAATTGGAACCTGTTGCTACCGGTATGATATCAGCCGGTGATGTTAATGTTGTACTCATTGACACAGAACATCCGCCTGCATCGGTTACAGTAACAGTATAATTTCCCGCAGTGAGTCCGGATGCAATAGATGTTGTTCCTCCGGATGGCGACCACGAATAATTATAAGGTGAGGCGCCATTAAAAGCATTTACAGAAATGGAACCATTGTTTGAACTAAAGCATGTTGGATTTGTTTTTGAAACAAGAGTAACATTTAAAAAAGATGCTGTAGTAATGTTTGTTGTTGCGCTTGCAGTACAACCGTAAGAATTTGTAATTGTAGCTGTGTAACTGCCGGGAGTCAATCCATTTATTGATGAAGTAGTTTGTCCACCCGGCGACCATAAATATTGAAAGGGTCCATCTCCTGTTGGTATTGCTGTTGCAGTACCTGAACCGGGACTCGAACATATTGAATTTGTTGAGTTCGCTAAAACAGATATATCATGTACTGTTATTTTATATGAATAGGTTTGAAAACCATTCAGCGGGCAGTTGTCATCTTGCACGGTAACAGTAAATGTATAGGGCTGGCTTCGAACATCGGATATAGCAGGATTCCAGGTAAAAGTACCAACCGGCCGGGTTCCACCACTCGAAGTAAATATTCCACCGGGAATGGAATTATTCCAACTCATAGAAACATTTTGTGATGCATCTGCATCAGCACAATTAATATTAAAACTAACAGGATTTCCGGGACAAGCGGCAAGATTAAAGACAGAACTTCCGTTTATTCCTGTTGCTATTGGTAAAATATTGGTACAGGGAGATGTCCATACTTCCATATCCCGAACGACAGATCCGATTAGAATACCATTGCGGTATTCCTGTACAAGAATTGTCATAACGCCAACTTCTTGTGCAGTTGGGTTCATAATAATATCACCATTTGTTCCAATTGAAATCGGAGGAGTGGAAGAAATTGGGTTTGTTGCAGAATAGCCGGCGTTGAAAACAACATTGGTAGCAGGAGCAGAGCGCGGATCAATAAATGAATAAGCCAGAGAATCTCCATCAGGATCATAAGCACCATGATTGTAGTGAAACTCTTGACCGATACAGAAAAATGAAACAGGAACATTTGTAAAAACAGGGGATGAATTATCCGGAGTTGCCAGATTATTTAAGGTTGCTTCGATATAAGTAGCCGGAACACCTGAACAGTTATTTGGCGTATATGAAAGTGTGGTAATTGCACAATTCCGGCAGCAGATACTGTAACCAATTATCCAATCATTGCAACGTGCAGGCAGAGTAACAATTCCTGTATATTCATATTTCTGAATTCCGGCAGTCGTTCCTCCATTGCAATTTGTTAAAGATGAAGTACAGGGTTTAGTAATTTCCGTACCAGTTCCGGGAACTTTATTTAACATTACATTTAGGTTATAGCCGCAGGATGTCGATTTATAATTAACCGAAACAGAATTTGGTGCAGCAATTCCCGAACAATCACGGTAGAGAGTTAATGTAAATTCAAAGTTGTCTCCATTAATCCATTTATAACTTAAATCTGCGCCACCAATATGAGTTGCATCAGACTTAAACGGAAAAAATAAAATGAGAATACAAATTATTAATACAAATTTCCGGGCAACAAATTTCCGGTTCACTTTATTAAAAAAGTAACATTGCAGTATTGAAGAAAGAAATCCTTTTTTCATACTATCCTTCAAAATTTTCAGAATCCGAATTAGTCTTTTGGTGATATAACAATTAAGACGAAGGATATTCTTTTCAGATACGTGATAACTTCCTTCTGTATTACACTCGTTTAAATGGTTTTTATAGAATATTTTAAGAAAAAAAACGTATAATATGGCCATAGAATCTAAAACAGATTCATTTCCGTGATAAAAAACGAGCAAACTGTTATTATCAAATATTTCCTAACAGAAATAAAAATAAAAAGCAGGGAATCTTACATTTTACCTAATATTTTAATTCTTTTTTTGATAAAAAATTAATGTGAGAAAAGGGAAAAATCTATCTATGAAAATAATTTCATAAAATTGTAACTAATAAAACATCGCATAAAATTGACAATAAATTTTATTTTAATCCCATAATATTAGAATTCAAAAATGTTTTTGCGATCATTCAATTTATCTTTTTTACATCGCTTTTTTTATTTTTCTGATGACAGTTTTTCCACAATTTTATTGAAAAGTCAGTTCTAAAGCATATAAAAAGGCCTGAATTCACCTGGGTTTTAAGGCTTTTGACAATGAATTTGGCGGAACACTTGATTACGTTGGTAAATGGTTGTAAAAATTGTGTTATCTATTATCAAATTTGTTGACAAACTGTTAACATTGAGCTATATTAATAAGGGGGTAATTAATGCTGGAGTATAGGTAAAAATGAGTGTTCTAAGGATTTTTATTAAAGGTTAATTTATTTTCTAAAAAGCATTTATCTAATCGATCAAAAAAATTATTATAATTTAAACAGGATGAATAAAATATTCAATTTAGTTATTAGTATATTTATTTTGCTGCTTTTGCAAAATACAAATGCAGCGACTTGGGAGAAACTTTATGTAAAGAAAAGCACAGATTGTTTTCGTAATGTTCGTGAAGTTCCTTCCGGTGGTTATGTTGCTGCAGGATATACATCTGATTTTACTCCTAATGATACTGATGGTTTAGTTTTAAGAATGAATACTAATGGTGACACATTGTGGTCATTGGTTTACAATGGTCCGTCGAGTAAAGAAGATTGTTTTTATAAAGTTGTTCCTACAGCGGATGACGGATTTATTCTTTGTGGATACAGCCGGAGTTTTGGAAATGGAGATAATGCATTTTATATGAAACTTAATTCTAGTGGAGCTATTCAATGGGTAAAAAACTGGGGAGGAAGCGGTATTGAAAGGGCTCAAGATATTATTGAACTTCCTGATGGGAAATTTGTTATCTGTGGATATACGACTACAGCTCCAGCCCGTTACTACGATGCCTTTTTATTAAAGATCGATCAGAATGGAAATACATTGTGGAGTAAAAATTTTGGCGGAACAGCCTATGATGATGCCAATTCCTTGAAACTATTAGCGGATGGTGGATTTATTATGGGAGGGCAAAGCAACAATCAACTTTATCTCATACGTACAAATTCAAATGGAGACGCTGTATGGACACAATCTTTCGGTACATCCGGTATTGATAATATTGAATGTGTAAATTTTGCTCAAGAGGGTGATGGATTTATTCTTGC
>JANLOW010000504.1:0-3444 GCA_031366785.1 Bacteroidota bacterium
GCTGTACTTAATATTGAAAGATGATTTTTTATTTTCAATTTAGTTTTTAAAAACATCATGTATCGAGCCGAACTTGCTCAACTCAAACCTAATAGAATATATAATTTATTAAATCCTTTGAATTGTTAGGTAAATCTTACATTTTTTAACTAATATTTTTTTGATTTTATATTGAATATGAATTAATATTTAAAAATTTAATCACAATCAATATATTTCTTACAGTTCAGAAATGATAATTAAAAAAGAAAATGAACTTGCCAAAAATTCATTCGTATAAAAATCTTCTGTATAAAAATTATTGATTGTGAAGATTTTCAGATAATTAAAGTAAGTAAAAAAAATAAAATTAAATCAGAAAGAATAAAAATGAACCAGAAATATAGGTTTAGATTTAAAGCAAGCATGAGGATGGTGCTGCGATTAATCTTTACGGTAGCTTCTTTTTTATTTTTAATTGCAATTGGCTTTTTCGTTTTTTATCAGGTAGCGAATACAAAAAAAACGTATGCAACAGCTGCAGGTGAATATCGTTCCAAGGCTACCGGAAACTGGAATGTTATATCAACCTGGGAAACTTACAATGGAACTAGTTGGGTAAATGCTTCCTCCACTCCTACAAATACTGATGGTTTAATTGAAATCCAAACCGGACATACGGTAACAGTTACAGTCAGTGTAACTGTGGATCAGGTTGCCGTAAGTACTGGAGGTACACTTAATATCATAGTGGGAAAAACACTTACGATTGCAAACGGAACGGGAGATGACCTCATTGTAAACGGGACCATGAACATAAACGGTTCACTCGCTGCTTTGGCAAGTTCTTCTATAAATGATAACGGCACTATGACATTAATCAGCGGTGGTGCTAATACATTTGCCACAAGTGCTACCATATCCATTAACAATGGCGGATTGTATAAGGCTCAGGATATTTCATTTACCTCTACATCAGGAATCTGGACTGTCAACTCCGGGGGTACTTTTCAATACGATGTTAATGCCGGGAATTTACCTTTAGCGACATGGAATACCGGATCGACTTGCCAGATTACGGGAATTACAAGTACTGTTTGCCTCAATCTGACTCAACCCTTTTATAATTTTACATGGAATTGTACAAGCCAGATTGGAACTGAAAAACTAAGTGGCCTTCTTACCACTGTGAACGGAGATTTTACCTTTATTTCTTCAGGCACAGGAAGGTTGCGGTTATCCCAACAAGAAAGCTTTACATTAACGGTGGGCGGAAACTTTTATGTACAGGGTGGATTGTTGTATGTATCCTGTAAAGGGGCAGCTGACTCAATTTTAATATCAGGAAATTATATACAAACAGGTGGCACCTTCGGCCTTACGGATGGTACTACAGAAGGAGGCGTAACTCCAACTTTTATGACTGTAATTGATTTCAGCATAAGCAATGGTACCTTTGATATGACAAGTAATGTAGGCAACAGTATTGGAAATGGCGTGACAACACTGAACATTAATGGAAACTATTCACAGACAGGAGGAACTTTTACCGAAACAGCGACGACAGGAGTGAATTATGGATATGGAAAAGTTTACTTTGTTAAATCAGGAACACAGACATTCAGCAGGTCTGCCGGAACAATGAGCAACACTATTAATTTTACAGTGAATGCTGTTTCCATTCTCGACATGAGTACTTATTATCCAACAGGGACGGGTTCGTTTTCCGTACTTAGCGGTGGTGCATTGATTATGGCTTCACTTGCAGGAATAACAGCAACTGCAGCAAGTGGAAATGTTCAGGTTACCGGAACACGGTCTTTTAGTACATCAGCGAATTATACATATCACGGTGCCGGTGCACAGGTAACCGGTGATGGATTACCTGCTACTGTAAACAACCTGACAATTGATAACAGCTATCATGTTACTTTCACAAATACTGCCTCTGTAAGTGGGATTTTTTCATTGGTTAATGGACAGGCAATAACCAATGCCAATGAAATTATTGTAACAAATGCAGCAACATCAAGTTTAACGGGCTATTCATCCACATGTTATGTAAGGGGGAACTTGCGGAGGTATGTAAATTCATCCGGCTCTTATGTTTTCCCACTTGGAAGCTCCTCGTATTATGAATATATAAATGTTAATCTTTCAACATCTGCCGGGTTCACTAATATCCTCGGAACGTTTGTAAATGCTAATCCTGTGGAACCTTCATATCCCCTTACAGGAATTACAATCAATGGTACTCCTGTAGACTCCATGCTCGATTATGGGTATTGGGCACTTACACCCAACTCGTCAATGACTTCCGGAACCTATACTGTTACACTTAAAGAATCAGGATACTCTAACACCGCATATAATCCTGCCTGCTATTGTGTATTAAAAAGAAGTAACTCTGCTTCTTCCTGGCAATCTTTAGGTACTCACAGCACTACTACTCAAAGTGAGAGTGGAGGTGTGGTAACGGCTGTGCGATCAGCTCTTACTTCCTTCTCACATTTTGGTATTGGTAAACACTCTGGAGTCGGAGGATTACCAATCGAATTAATTTATTTCGATGCTAAATATAAAAATGAAGTTGTTGATATTGCATGGTCAACCGGATCAGAGATAAACAATGACTATTTTACAGTGGAACGATCGCCTGACGGAATAAACTTTGAAATGATTTTGACAAAACCAGGGGCCGGTAATAGCACGTCAAAACTTTATTATTCGGATGTGGATCCGAATCCGTTAATTGGATATTCCTATTATCGTTTAAAGCAAACGGATTATGACGGCAAGTTCGCTTATTCGGAAATTAAGAGAGTAAAATCAGATTCAAAAGGTGATGGTGAATCTGCACTACATATAACATCGGTAACACCTAATCCGTTTAATGAAAGTTTCACTATATTATTTGTATTAAAAACCAAAACACTCGTAAATTTTCAGTTGATAAATTCGACGGGGCAAGTTGTATTTGGAAATGTAATTAATACAAATGATGGAATAAATCAATATGAATTTATTGATGAAAAAAGTCTGCCTAAAGGAATCTACTTTATAGTTCTAATATGCAATAACGAAAAAACAGTTCAAAAAATTCTTAAAAAATAGTGAGGAAAAATAAAGTTTCAACAAAAGGCAATGGCAAAAAATTTAATGTTCCCGGTCATTCTGTTTAAGGGTTAGAATCAGGAGAGGCTGATATTGTAAATTTTTTCTGCAGAATGTCATCTAACATTTCAAAACTCGATACACCTTTGACAATAAAAGCCATTGCTCCTTTTTTTCTTGCGAGTTCGATTATACGCTCATTGTCAACAGAGGTAAACATAATAAATTCCGAATTCGGACTGATCTCTTTCAGTTTTGTTAGAACTTCAAGTCCATCTTTCGATAAAGGGCTATTAGAATCTAAAAAATAATCCAACAAAATAAGGTCAGGAAAAATTTTGGAAACGATAA
>JANLOW010000510.1:0-20294 GCA_031366785.1 Bacteroidota bacterium
ATTATCCAATGTCTTTCCCCAGTTAGAAGATATTTTCGTCATGGATGAGATTTGACTATTTATTTTCATATAATCATGAAAATATTTATTTTTAGAAAAATAACTATCAACAAAGTCAGAGGATTTTATTTTATCAATAAATTCGGATTTATTTTTGGAAATAGCTTCCCGATAATAATAATTTATCTTATCGTAGCTTAAAACATTTTTCTTCAATTCAGGATATTTTCCTAAAGTTTCCTTCAATGATAATTTTCTATTTCGAAAATATGATTGAATTGCATCCGATTCTTTTGAATTGTTTTTCAATATTTCAAAACTCTGAGTTGATTTAGTTAACCCGATCGTATCTGAAATATACAGCGAATCTTTATTGTGATTTAAAAACCTAATTGAATTATTAAGAGTATCTAATGTTGAATTGTACTCATTCGGTAGTTGATTTGAATTTATCCATTTTGTGTTATTCAATTCATTCTGATGATAAAACAATGGATCGGAGACCGAAGAAAATAAATAGTCTGCAAGAGCAGGATTCACTTTGCAAAGTTTTCGTTGCAATCTTCTCTCTGACTTGAAATACTTCTTCAAATATTTTTTATTTGATTTTAAGATTTTATTATTGAAATTGGAAGCACTATTATTTACGTTACTAAAATATTTTTTAAAATTTGATTGAAGCGTCTCATTTTTTTGAGCAATGCAATAATTTAAAGGGAAAATGAATAGCATGAAATATATAATAATTCGATTCACCATATCTGAAAAAATTAAATATTAGATCTAAATAAGATAAACTATCCTTTTAAACCAAATAAATTTACTAACAAATTAGCTAAAGCACATATTTTACAAACCAAAGTACAATAACTCGATTTCTTCTTTAAAATCGTCAAGGTATTACGACCTGTAACAAGTATCCTGCATATTTTTATCAAATTTTTAATAAATCATTACTTTTTTTCACTAATAATGATAATTTGTTTGGTTTATGAAATTTGACTTATTAAAAATATCATTTAACAAAAAAATACAAGTCAATGAACCGAATTTTAGTCCAAATAGCAACAAGTAATTTAAGTTATTTTTTACTTTATCTTTTTACATTTTATACACACTTTTGGGCAATAGGGTAACCCAGCATATAAGCTTAAAAATTTATTTTCGTTTTGTCCGAATAATTCAAATTAATTTGCATTAGAAATTAATATGATAAATTGTGCGGCTCACTAGTACAAAGATTGATTATAACTTTTTTTAAATGAAGGTAATAAGGAAATCTTGTGCATCGGAGTTTTTAATTAATTCAATGGTGTAATTTTAACGCAAAGGCGCTACGATTCGCAAAGTTTCGCAACGAAAAAAAATAGAAAATGCAACTATCATAGCTGTGCCAAAATCTGCTTCGCCGGATATTTATCCGTTGTATTTGTGTTGTGTGATTTTAATCCACTATAATATACTCATCGTGTTTGAATTCTTTCATTTTGTCCATATAACCTATTTCAATGTCAAAGATTAAAAAATTATGACTTGAAGAAGTGGTAACTGGCGGAGTTATACAGGTGACATCTATTATAGAAGGCAGATCGTAATAATTCCGTGCTGAACTATATAAATAATCCTGCTCACGGTAATCAATTTTTTCTACCACTGGATTACGATGAATATAATTTAGTTTTTGCCAGGTTACCTTTTCGGTATACAACTCTATTGCATGATTTTTATCACGCCATACCTTAAAGTTTTTATTTTTAGGATGAATTTTAGCTGCAAATCGGAATCGCTCCAATTGCCATTCAAGTCGACTTTCCGGTTCATTTTCAATCTGGGTTATCAATGATTTTGAAGTATGTCTTTTAAAGTCCCGAACCTTTTGATAAATTAAAGTATGTATCTATTTGGTGGTCTATACCTTTAAAAATAGGGTTTAGTTTTAATAATTTATTTTCATATTCTTCTATGTTATTAACTTTGGCTTTGAATTCAAAATTTTTAATATTCATTTTCTCAGAATAAGTTCCCTTTGAGTGGGGTGAATGTATTTTTATAAAATTACCTAAAACGCAATTTATCTATTAACTATTCGATTCACCAAATATAACAAATATTTAAACTCATTACCTTTACTTTAAGCAGCTCTTATAAAATAATCCAATTTGGGTGTATCGCACAATTTTCAAAAAAAATAAAAGGCCTCGTTCTTTAAGGAATTTTTTGAATATAATTTTTAACAACTTTATGAAAAGTGCAATGAATATAAAAATTGTTTTTTTCTTTTAATAATCCCATAACAAATTCTCTATGCGCTTCAACAGGCTAAATACTAAATTTGTAAAAATGTGTGGTAAATTTTTTTAGCGGTAAAAAACTCTTCAAAATAAATTACTTTAAGGATTGGCTTGGAGTGTTTAATAAAAGTGTGTTTTTTGTATGAGAATTTTTTACACTAACATATTTTGCACAATCAAATAATACAGCGGCATTCCAATAGTAATGTTAAAAGGAAAAGTAATTCCTAATGCCATTGGGATATAAAGTCCGGGGTCGGCTTTGGGTGCTGCCAATCGCATGGCAGCCGGAACAGCAATGTAAGAAGCACTTGCTGCAAGCACAGCAAAAATAAATCGGTTTCCTACATCATGTGTTACCATTCCGCTAACTGCCGCAACGATGCATCCGTTTATCATTGGAATAATGATAGCAAACGTGCCGGCAAACCATCCATATTTTCTAAAAGCAGAGAACCTTTTTGCTGTAACCATTCCCATTTCCAAAAGAAAGATGGCAAGAAAACCTTTAAATATATCAGTAGTAAAAGGTTTGATACCTTCGGCTTGTTTGGTATCGGCAATAATGCCAATGATTAAACTTCCTAAAATCATCAGCACACTTCCATTGGTAAAAGAGTGTTTTATTGTTTCAGATAATTTTCCTTTGCTACGGTTTTCAGAATCGTACTTCATTAACAAAATAACTCCCATAATAATAGCAGGAGATTCCATCAAAGCCATCACAGCCACCATGTGCCCACCAAAAATTATTTTTTGTGCTTCAAGAAAAGAAACGGCTGCAACAAATGTTACAGCACTTACCGAACCATAAGCAGCCGCTACAGCACCAGCATCGCTAATGCTCATTTTTCGTTTGAGAATATAAAAGGTGTAAAACGGAATGACGGATGCAATGACAAGTCCAAACAATAATGAATAAATTATTTCATTTGTAAAACCACTGTGGGCTAACTCCTGTCCGCCTTTGAATCCAATAGAAAAAAGTAAATACAACGAAATAAATTTACTTGATGATGCCGGAATTTCTAAATCGCTTTTAACAATAACTGCAAAAACGCCTAATACAAAAAAAAGTAAAGTAGGGTTGGTAAGATTTGAAATTAAGATCGGAAAGTCCATGCTTTTTTTAATCTCTAATTGTTAGTTGAATGATTTGATTTACTTTTTTTGAAGTAATAAGCTCATAAACAAGAATTTTATTTTGAATAATTTCTTGTTGAAAGCAATTTGAATTCATCAATTCAGCTGCCTGATAATTCACAATACGCTCTGCCAATTTTATTTGTTTCTCTTGTATTTTATTACGTTCCATCAATAAATCATAATTATCTTCTAATAGTCTTTGAATTACCATTTCCGCGAAGTAACCATTAGTTTTTTCTTTATTAATCGCACTATTTATAAAACGACATGAAATATCACTCACAACAAATATTTCATGGATGTTTTCTCTGCAAATAAAATATTTTATTTCTTCCAAATGTTTCTTTTCGTTTAATTGAAAAATACCAGCCATTGCGGTAATAAAAAAAACATCCTCATCATATTTTTGTCTTATAAATTTTTCCATGCAGGAGAAAGGACACACTAAAAATAGTTTGTTGTTCATGTTTATCTTATTTTTTCAAATTTTAATCGTTTGCCTTTTATATCGCTTGCTATGTTTCCATTGGCATAAACTAAATTGCCATTAACAAATGTGTGAGTGATAGTGCTTTGAAATATTTGATTGGTGAGTGGTGACCAATTGCATTTATATAATCGGTTTTCCTGATTTACCTTCCAAAGTTTATTTATATCAACTAAAACTAAATCGGCAAAATATCCTTCTCTTATGTAACCTCTTTCTTTGATGCGATAAATTTCGGCAACATGGTGACTGGTTTTTTCTACTATCTTTTCTAAACTTATTTTGCCCAGATGATAGAGTTCAAGCATGATTGGCAAAGCATGTTGCACCAAGGGAGCTCCTGACTTAGCCTGAAAATAATTTCTTTCTTTTTCGGAAAGTAAATGTGGTGCATGGTCGGTGGCAATGGTATCTAACTTGTTATTTAAAAGCGATTGCAGCAATCCGTTTTTATCTGCTTCGGTTTTAATGGAAGGATTCCATTTTATTTTGTTGCCTAACCTTTTGTAATCGTTATCGGAAAACTAAAGATGTTGCATACAGGCTTCTGCGGTGATTTGTTTTTGACGAATAGGAATTGTGTTATCAAACAAATTTGCTTCGACGAAAGTTGAAATATGTAAAAGATGAAGTCGGTTGTTCTGCTTATGTGAAATTATCAAAACCCTTTGAGTTGCTTTTACACATGCTTCTTCACTATGTATAAGTGCATGGCAATTGTAAGGTATGTCATCATTAAAATTTTGCCATACATCAGAGCTTTTTTTAATAACAGCATCGTCTTCGCAATGCAATGCAACCAATGAGTTTGTTCTTGAAAATAGTTGCTCTAAGAAGTCGGGATAGTTTGCCAGCATGCCTTCATTAGAATTAAAATAAAGTCCATCATCACTAATGCCGCAAACATTTTCATTGTCGGTTTTTAATGCTTCTTCCAAATTGTTTTTACTAATACCCATAAAGAACGAATAATTAGCAAGCGATTTTTGAGAGGCAATGGTGTATTTATCTTCTAACCATTGTTGTGTAAGTGTGTTGGGGATTGTGTTAGGCATATCCATGTAAGAAGTAATGCCCCCTGCAACAGCTGCTTTTGATTCGGAAAAAATATCAGCTTTGTGTGTAAGCCCGGGTTCACGAAAATGAACTTGGTCGTCAATCATGCCGGGGAGTAAATACAAACCTTCTGCATCAATTATATTTACATTGGTGGTGGAGATGCTTGATGCAATTTTTTTAATTCTCTCGTCAACAATCAATACATCAGCGATTTTTATTTCGCCTTCGTTTACTATGCTTGCTTGTTTAATGAGATAATTATTCACTGTTCAAAATATTATTTGGTTGCTCTTTCCAATCTATCGTTAATCGTTTTTCCTAATCCTGTATCAGGAAGTTTTTCAGCAATAATTACATCTAATTTGAGCTTGTCTAAACGATGTAATGCGGAATATAAATTGGAAGCGGCTTGCTCTAAGTTGCTGCTTGCAGAAAGAATTTCCTGATTCAGATTAGTTGCATCAGTTATTTTTTTGTCAAACAATAGCAGCCCGATTTTTTTACCGGAATGTTTTTTAATTAGTTCATTAACATCATTGGCAAGAAATGTTTTTGTAACGGGAGCATAATGTTTTGAAAGCATTCCGGGAGCTTTGGGTGATGTTTCATTTTTAGTAATAATTTTTAATTTACCAATTACACTTTCAATTTCTTCTACGGAAATTGAACCATGCCGGTAAAGAATTGGCTGATTATTTTGAAAACCAATGATAGTTGATTCCAAACCTTTTTCACAAACACCCCCATCTAAAATGAGTGGTAATTTATTTTCAAAATAGGTATAAACATGTTTCGCACTTGTAGGACTGATAGAACCAAAAGGATTTGCACTTGGTGCTGCAAGAGGGAAATCAAGTTGTTCTAAAAGTGATAATGTAACAGGGTGGTTGGGAACTCTTACTGCCACAGTTTCCTTTCCTGCCGTAACACTATCCGGAATTGTTGCTTGCTTTTTTAAAACTAATGTTAATGCTCCCGGAAAAAAAGTTTCAGCAAGTTTTATTGCTGTATCTGGAATATCAATAGCAACATTTTCTAAATACGATAATGATTTTATATGAACTATGAGAGGATTGAATGCGGGTCTATTCTTTAGCTGAAATATTTTACTGATTGCTTTTTCACTATAAGCATTTCCTGCCAATCCATAAACAGTTTCTGTAGGAATGGCAATAACCTCATCATTGTTCAATAATGTTATTGCTTGTTGTATGTGAGATGCTAATAAATTCATGAATGTTTAAGGATTACATACATCGCAATATATCGGGTCTTCTTCAGTTTTTTTATTAGGGTACATTTCCTTTTTTGTGTATGAGCATTTCTCACAAGTGTATATGTAGCTTAATGTTGAACGGGTTGGAAAATTACACAGCATGCACCGCAACCCTTTTTTTGCATCGGTAATGGCAAAGCCAGGTGTATTGCATTGCGGACAACAGGATTTTATTTTAGCAATTAGTTTCTCTGTTGCTTTTTCAATTACCTTCATTCGACTTGGATTATACATTGCCCTCATATCAGTTTCAACAAAGGCAGTTCCGTATTTTTCTGTAAACTGATGAAATGTTGTTTTGAGTTTTTCCCAATCGGTAATGCCTTTTACTATTTCAGTAAAATCTTCTTTCCCTTTTCTAACTATTAAACCATGAGTTGGAAATTTTACCTGTTTGGCAAAATCTTTCAATTGCTTTTCGGTTTTGATTTCTTCGCCATTAAAATTGGTGTCGGTGCTTAGTTCTCTTGCAATAATTTTCAACTCATTTTTCTTGTCAATAAAAAGTAACAGCTCATCATCAGCATGAACAAAGAAAATAGAAGGGTGAGCCCCAAAAGAACCTTCGCTGGCAATAGCCAAATCGCAGTTTTCTTTTTCCATCGCCATCAAACATTTATTTCTTGCTGTGGTAATGGGGTCGTCTTTTCTTTCTACTTCTCCTGTAAAGGTTCCCAGTACATCGGTATCAAAAATTTCAGCAACAAAACATTTTACACCTAACTCCATCTCTAACAAAGGGGAAATCACTTTTTCCTTTTCATGCTTGGTGGCAATAAGTAGTTTTCTACCGCTGAACATTTTTCGTCTTTACTATTTTGTTATTGAATTTCAATGGTTGATTGAACGGCAACTTTTTTCCCTTTACCTTCTATGTGTTTTCTCATTTCAAACAATTCTTTTTGCAGTCGTTTAATTTTTGTTTCGGAAAACTTTATGTCCTCTTCGGTGCTGTTGCTTGTGATTTTGTTTTCATGAAATTTTATTTTTATGTGAATCATTTGTGTAATAATGTCAATTGCATCTTTGGCGTTGAATTGACCTTGTATAAGTTGTATGTTCATTTTGATTTTGTATTTATTGTCCTTGTCCTAATGAGAAAGCCGGTTTGCCATCAAAGTTATAGAGGTTTTCTGTTTTGATAATGTCAATGTTTTGCGTAACAGCTTTTGACAGTAGTTCAATAATATTTTGTTTGTTGATACGTTTTCCTTCTGTTGCTTTGAAACGGCAACGCCAGTGGTCGGTGCAAAATGTTTCGCTAAAACCCTCAGGATATACTTTAATTCCACGGTTGGTTATCATAGACAGTTTTGCATTTGTGCTGTCTAACTGATGAATTATTTTTGCCAAATCATCAGGGCTTGTTCCAGTCCAGTGCACAAACAAATCCACTCCAACTAATTCTTTATTAGTAGCAGGTTTCCGTTTATACTTTGGTAAGTTGAGTGCGGCACTGTTGGTGTATGAAACCGATTTTAAAATGGAAGGTTTGCTTCCAAGATTGGCTATTAGTGCTTGTGCAAATTCTTTTGTTCCTACTTTTTGTTTGCTTGTTCCTTCTTTAAAAATGTCGTAAGTGTGAATACCATCTTCAATTGTTTTTAGCCATGCGTTCTGAATTTTTTCTGCTACTGCTGTTTCGCCAATGTGATTCAACATCATTACCGCTCCCTGCAACAAACCGGAGGGGTTTGCTAAATTTTGTCCTGCTCTTCGCGGAGCTGAACCGTGTATGGCTTCAAACATGGCACACTCTTCACCGATGTTTGCCGAACCTGCAAGCCCTACTGAACCTGCAATTTGTGCTGCTACATCACTCAAAATATCTCCGTATAAATTAGGCATTACAATTACATCAAATGCCTCGGGAGTGTCAGCTAATTTTGCTGCACCTATATCTACAATCCAATGTTCATTTTCAATTTCGGGATATTCCTTTGCAATTTCATCAAACACATTATGAAACAATCCATCGGTTTGTTTCATAATGTTATCTTTAGTAAAGCAGGTTACTTTTTTTCGGCCGTATTGTTTTGCATATTCAAAAGCATATCTAACAATTTTTTCGCACCCCGGACGACTGATTAATTTTAAGCATTGTATTACTTCATCGGTTTGCTGATGCTCAATACCTGCATACAGGTCTTCTTCGTTTTCACGAACAATTACTATGTCCATGATAGGATGTTTGGTTTTTACAAAAGGATGCAAACTCATGCAAGGTCTTACATTGGAGTAAAGCCCCAAAAATTTTCGGGTGGTAACATTTAAACTTTTATAACCTCCGCCTTGCGGTGTGGTGATGGGTGCCTTCAGAAAAACTTTATTTCTACGAACTACTTCCCACGATTCTTTGGCAATACCTGATGTGTTGCCAGCCATGTAAACTTTTTCGCCTACTTCGATTTCTTCAATTTCAATTTTGGCTCCTGCCGCTAAAATAATTTCAAGAGTTGCTTCCATTATTTCAGGACCAATTCCATCTCCTTTTGCTACTGTTATTTTCGTCATGTTCTTTTGTTCAAATTTTTGCTTGTTAAATTCTTAGTCCATGAAGGTTACTTTCCCTGTTGTAAGGTCGTAAAACGCACCTATTATTTTTAGTTTACCTTCTTTTACCAAGTCACTTAAAACAGTGCTTTGCTTTTGAATATCGGCAATAGTCAGTTCCACATTCTTATGTGATGTTTTATCCATCATGTCGTCCATATTTGTTTTATCACCAGAAATGGCTGGTTTTATTTGTGAAACTAATTGAGTGAGATTTCCTAAAACAGCATTATCAATTGCACCTTTTACCGCACCACATTTATTATGGCCCATCACCACAATAAGCTTGGTGTTTTTAACTTTTGTTGCAAACTCCATACTTCCTAAAATATTCGGATCTTCAATATTGCCAGCAACCCTTGCAACGAATATATTTCCAATACCTTGATCAAATATTATTTCGGGTGGAATTCTCGAATCCAAACAAGAAAGAATTAAAGAATGGGGATGTTGGTCAGTTTTTGTTTTTTCAATATCTGCCTGATAATTGGTGTTAATGAATTTGCCATTCAAAAACCGAGCATTGCCATTTTTCAATTCAGTCAACGCATCATCTGGTGTCTTAATAGAAGGCTCTTCAGAGGTAATTTCTTTGTTCGAAATTGTTGTTTGGTCTGTTTTTGCTGAAGATTGATTGCATGAAGCCATTATCATACTTGAAAATAATAAGGCTACAAATGTTTTTTCTTTTTTCATGGTTATTTAGGATTTTTTATTTTTTTGATAGTGCAAAATTGGATATAGTATTTCATAAAGTTTCATTTATCTTTGCAATGATTACCATAAATATAATTTATGAAGTATACATTAAACCAGTTACAGATTTTCTTAAAAATTACACAAACGCAAAGCGTAACCAAAGCTTCGGAAGAATTGCATTTAACACAACCAGCGGTATCGATTCAACTGAAAAATTTTCAAAACCAATTTGAAATTCCTTTGACGGAAGTAGTAGGGAGAAAAATTTTCATTACCGATTTTGGGAAAGAAATTGCAGTAGCGGCTGAAGCTATTTTGAATCAGGTTTATGCCATCAACTACAAAACTATGGCACACAAAGGTCAGCTGGCAGGTCGGTTGAAAATATCTGTGGTATCAACAGGAAAATATGTAATGCCTTTTTTCTTGTCGGACTTTTTAAAGAAACATGAAGGAATTGAATTGATATTAGATGTAACCAACAAAGCAAAAGTGTTGGAGAGTTTAGAAAAAAACGAAGTAGATTTTTCGTTGGTATCGGTGTTACCTGAAAAAATGCAAATAGAAAAAATAGAACTACTGCAGAATAAATTATATGTGATAAGCAATACTACACAGAAATTTAATAACAAAGCATATGATAAAACCATTTTTGACACGCTTCCATTAATTTATAGAGAACAAGGTTCCGGCACAAGGCAAACGATGGAAAAATTTATTCAAAAAAATAATTTACCGGTTCATAAAAAAATGGAGTTAACATCAAACGAAGCTGTGAAGCAAGCTGTAATTGCAGGGTTAGGTTGTTCTATTATGCCATTGATTGGAATAAAAAATGAATTGCACAATGGAGAATTGCAAATTATACCTGTGAAAGGATTTCCTATAAAATCAGTTTGGAATTTAATTTGGGTTAAGGGGAAAAACCATTCACCAGTTGCACTATCTTTTTTAAATTATCTAAAAAAGGAAAAAGCAAATATTATCAAAACAAAGTTTGATTGGTTTGAGCAGTATTAGTATATTAAAGTAAATCAGAAACTGGAAGGTACTAAATAGTCACTGTCAATTTTTTAATTTACTCTAAACCTATCCAATCAATTAACAATTCGAAGTCTTCTTCTTGCTTGTTGGAAATCAAAAAACACAATTGTTCGATGCTTTTAAAATTGAAATTTGGGATGTTCAATTTGCGTCCTCGAAACTGAGGATAAAATTCACTGATAGCTAACTTGAGGTTTTCCCATTCTCCTGAAGTGGCAAATTGGTGCACGTATGACTCAGACTGCGAATTCTCTCCCTTCAAACGAAATTCATAGCGCTTACCATCTCCTTTTATGCGCAAAATAATGAACTTCTTTTCTTCCGCTAATTTTATCGTTGTGTTCAATTGTATCGAGGCAAATCCTCCGTTGTTCGCCAATGAAACGTGACCAGAAAATTGTCCATGTCCGGCATCGGTAAGCACCAAGGAACTTTTGGAAATACCACCCATCACATCATCGTTGACAATACGCCATTCCTTAATGTTTGTTTGAGTTGAGAAAGTATAAATCTTATTCATGTTTAATATAGGGGATAAGCTGAGTGTCAGTAAAATTAAAACATATTTCATCATTTTTATTTTTTAAAACGTTTATGGCTCTCATGAAACCTCGTCTATTGCAAATGTCCTGCTATCAGCTTACATTTTGTTTCTTCACATTTTCAATGAGAATTCTAATGCCATCTTTAGGTGCAGTTGCTGAAATATCGAAACGCTTCTCAAATTTAGCGCTATCGAAAATATAATCCTGTTCATATTGGTAGATCATCTCGGGAAACTCCTTCATTACAGGTATAAACAAACTAAGTATTTTTATCATCCACAAAGGTATAGTTTGAATTTTTGATTCTACCTTTAGTTCATTTGCTATTAACTGAATCCATTGCAGATTGGTCAATTTTTCTTTTGTTGTCGGAACATGCCAGACCTGATTATAAGCATCAAGTGTATTTCCAAGTAACGCTGTGGCTTTCGCTGCATCGGGTGTAAAAGTATAGGTATGAATTTTGTTGATATTCCCAAATGCCTGTGCTTTTTTTCCTTTCGTAAAATTATCAACCACCATCATATTTAGAGCGCTGCTTTTATTGTCGGGGCCATAAAAATCAGCTGACCTGGCAATAAGGGCAGTTAGGTTTTTTTTCTCAACTTCATTCATAATCATTTCATGCAGCTGCTGTCTTACCTCTCCTTTTTTGCTCGGAGCATGAATTGATGAAGTTTCAATCATGTGCGGAATTGCTGATTTCTCATACATATATACATTGTCAAAAAACACAAGTTTAGCATTATGCGTTTTACATGCTTTAATTACTGCTTTCATAAACGATGGCCATATTTTTTGCCAAACACTTAATTTGTATTCAAAACCAATAACAACATAAACTACTTCACTTCCGGCAATTGCTTTATCGATTTGAGAGAAATCATTTAAATCAATTTGAAAAAGTTCATCCGTTTCGTTTATCTTTTTTGGGTTTCTACTTACCAGTCTAATCTGATCAGTATATTTTTTTAATTCTTTAGCTAATGGTATTCCAATAGCTCCCCCTGATCCTAGTATTGTTTGCATATCAATTGTTTAATATTTAATGATTTGTAAATGATGTTTCTTGATGCTTGCCGCTAACATAAGTTATTATCGACTTTCTTTTTACAAAAATATAAAAAAAGCATGGATATAAAAGTTTTGAAACAATACCGATGTAAACGGGATTTTTATTTAGCGATAATAAAAGTTTTATCTCCATAAAGATTCCTTACTTCTCCATTGAAATTTAATGATTCCACTTGTCATTTATATATCTTATTTTATTTCCGGAAGTTTTATTTATATAATAAATCATAAAAAAAGTTAGGCTATTTGAATTCCGATATGGCTCTGATGTTTGAGTTTACTCCTTTATAAATTCTTTCATTTCATTTCCAACTTTAAAAAAATAAACTCCTTTAGCAAAAGTCTGTGTTTGGATTTTGATGGACGAATCTGTTATTGTTTGATTAAATATTTTTTTACCATTACACTGGAAGAAATAATGGCGATAGGTGGCATAATTTAATTTTTACTAATGATGTTTAAATGGCCAAATATCTACCGTCAATTTCCAAACTGGTTCCAGATACAAACGAACTATCATCGCTGACAAGAAAAATAAAACCATTTGCGATTTCTTCTGATCTGCCCAGGCGTTTCATAGGGTACAAGTCAATAATGTGTTGTTTAACTTCGTCATGGTCGCTTATGCCGCCTTTAGTTAATAGCGGGGTATCAATAAAACCGGGACAAATGGCATTGATGCGAATACCATCGGTTGCATACTCCAATGCGGCAGTTTGTGTAAGTCAAATTACGCCATGCTTTGCAGCTACATAATGAGCAGATGTCGCAAAACCCACCTTGCCAAGGATAGAAGACATATTTACAATAACACCGCTTTTTTGTTTTGCCATTTGTGCTAATTCATGCTTCATGCAATTGAACACACCGTTTAGGTTTACACCAATTACTTTGAGCCATGCTTGTTCAGGCATGTCGCCAACCTTGTTTGACTCACCACCAATACCTGCATTGTTGAGTGCAACATCTAAGGTTTTGAATACGCTAATTGTTTTTTGAATAGCCACTTGCACTTGTTCAAATTTGGAAACGTCGCATTCAACAAAAATGGCTTTAGGATTTTCATTTACTATTTCTTGTAATGCTTTTTCACTGTTGTCCGATTTCATGTCTGCCACTACAATGTTTGCACCTTCTTTGGCTGCCGCTATTGCACATGCTTTACCAATGCCTGATAATCCACCTGTAATGAATACAGTTTTTTTTTCCAATTTTTTCATTCTTAATTTAATTATTTATTTTCTGAAACCCAATCTATCGTTTGTTGCAGGTCTTTATTTTCAAATCCTTTAAACTCACTTGGCCTCAGGTAGCTAAAGAAATTTGTAAAATTTGTAATGGCTTCTACATCAGAAACGATTGCTGCTTTGTGCCATTTCGTTAAATGTTTTATGCCCATCATTGCATCCTTCATCCAAGCTCCTTTAGTGAAATTATTTACCTAAGTTTCGTGCACTAAAAGATAATTTAGTTTAGCTTTTTTATCAATTAGTGCTTTTACTTTTAGCATTACAGTTTATTCAAAATCCTTTTCGGTTGTTTCTCCTGATGGTTTGAAGCCGACTATTATTGGCGGTAAATGCTATAAATGATTTATCATAAAATATGTATTGGTATTGAAAATAAATTAAGCCTCTACCAAAACATCTCTCATAGATTTTACTTTATCATGGTCGGCTTTTAGCAAAGCATGTTGTGCTTTTACCATTGTTTGTTGCTCTGCTGATAAATGTTCTGCATGGCTTTCTAACGCTTTTTCATAAGTGCCTTTTGCCACGTCTTCACCATATTCACAAGAGTTTAAAATTGTTTTACGGTCTTTGCCTGTGAGTGCTGACTTTACATCCATCCACACTCTAAAAAACTTGCCTGTTGTTCTTGTACCTTCAGCTGGTGTACCGCCTAATTTTGTTACTTCGGCAACTAACTCACTTTTGCATTTTCCACTTGTTGAACTAAACATTGCAAACAAGGTCTTCAAATCTTGTTCTTCAGTTTCTTTTGCCGCTGTTTCGTAACCTTCAATTCTATCGTTGTTAATAGTGATGAGTATGTTTAACACTTCAATTGTTTTTTCCTTTTCCATTTTGTTTAATTGTTTAATTGTTATTTATTGTTTGAAACTTATTTATGAATTTGTTTTTGATTAAATCTTTATAGCACCTTCTGTGCCAGTGATTAAATTTGTTCCTGCAACAACTGAGGCCACCATTTTTAATAAGTTAATCATTCTGTTGCCGTCAGTATCCCAATAATAAGCGGTGGTTGGTTTTACTTTTATAACAGAAATATTCGGATCGTCTTTACCTTCTTTAAACCAAATTTTTGCAACAGGTGTCCAGAGTTCTCCAATTATTGTTTTGTCGAAAATTATTTCTGCTTCACCATTCACAACTAAATAACTTCCCTTTCCCGGATGCGAAAAAAAGAGTTGCACATTTTTGTCTTTTAATATAGCTTTGTTTTTATCACTGCTATTTTCACTAAAAAACCAAACATTACCTTGGTCGCAAACTTTTATTGCTGACATGGGACAGCATGTAGAGCCATCGTCCGTTTTTAAGTCGGTGCAGAAAAGGCAAATCATAATATCATTAACCAAATTTTTTAGTTTGTCAATGGCTTCTTTGTTATTCAAATTTTCAGTGTTGTTCATTTTGTTTTTTATTTAATGATGATTACATTTTTTCACATTGCTTTTGACACATTAATGATTGGTCAAGGTGTGTTCTTAATGCTGGAAGTGTTGCGGTCGCCCATGCTTTGATGTCTGAGTCAGTGCAATCGGTAGAGGCTTTTTCAAAAAGTTCAATTGCTTTTTTATGTCCATTCACCATCATGCTACTGTATTCTTTTACAAAATTATTCCCTGATTTGTTGTTTAGTTTTTTGTAAGCATCTTTTCCGTTTTCGGTTTGCGATGTTGGTAGTGATATATTTTTTGTTTTTGCCAATGCGGTTAAATCAGCTAATGATTTAGTGTGTTCGGCCTCCATCATTTTGCCTAATTCTTTAACATGACTTGAGCCTCCTTTTTGTTGGGCTAATTGTCCTAAGCTAATTTCTTCATGATTTATTTCAGCAGCATTAACAAGAAATTGAGCATCTTTTTCATTGTTGTTATTGTCAAATATTTGTTCATTTTTTTCTTCGGCAACTTTTTTGGTGCCTTCTGGTTTGTTGTTCATACATGATGATGTCCCAATGATAGCAGCAATGAAGAATGTTGCTTGCAACATTGAGGATTTTTAATTTTTCATTTGATTGTGTTTTAATTTACCTGTAAATATTTATGCCACAAAGTTGCAGTTCCTAACTGTGGCAAGATTTACAAAATATTTCAAAAGAGTTACATCATTCACACTTTTCAATTAATAAAAAATATCAGCCATTATCAAAGCACTATATTGTTGGATATTAAAATAGTGAAAATAGAAAAACTAATTGCTACTATAAATAAATTATAATGTGTGAATAGTACAATTCATAATTAAATTTTTGTAACATTTTAATTTTAGTAACCCAATACCTTTGCCTCATCGCAAAAATGTTTTTGCTTTATAAAACAAAAAGTTATGACAACAGAAACCCAAACAAATGACATCGTAGCAATCGCTACCGACAAAGCTAAAACATTAACAGCTGCTGTAAAAGCAGCTTCGTTAGTAGAAACCCTTAAAGGTAAAGGTCCATTTACAGTATTTGCACCAACAGATGCCGCTTTCTCTTCTATTCAAAAAGATGTTGATAGTCTACTAAAGCCTGAAAACAAAACCAAATTAGCAAAAATTTTAACGTACCATGTAGTTAGTGGTAACGTAAAAGCAGCAGATTTAAAAGATGGACAAGAGTTAACAACTGTACAAGGCGAAAAACTAAAAGTATCTGTTAAAGATAAAAAAGTAATGGTAGGCGGTGCAAATGTTACAGGTGCTGATATTAATGCTTCAAATGGAGTAATTCACGTGATTGATAAAGTGCTAATGCCTAAAATGTAATTTAACTTAATTTAAAAAAGCTCATCAATTTGATGGGCTTTTTTTATGGCCAATTAAAAGAATAAAAAGATTACAACCACTTACGTATTAGATGCTTCTCTATATCGATAATAAAAAAATTAACAAAAAATTCCTAAAGATGTGATTTATGCAAGTATTAATATTTATTGTGTAACGCTTTCCTTTTTTAAACCATACAGATTTGTAATGTTGTAAAATACATTTATAACTTAAAACTAATCTAACATCAAACGAATATTTGCAAAAAGACGTTCAAAACGCTATCAAATGGGGAACCTTTGTTGAATAAGGACATGCAATAATTATATCAATAGTGTTTTGATAGCCTGTTCCTAAAGCCGTTCCGTTTGCCCCGTTTATTGGAAAACCAGTGCAGCCAACTGACGAAAGAATCTGATATAATGATGGTAAATTTTTCTCGTCAATACCAAATGAACCCTAATTCGGTATACATCTGTAATTAATAGAATTTCAATTAATTGAAAACAGAATCGACAATCATGTTTATTAAATACAGATAAAAAAAAGTGTGAATTATGTAACTTTTTCAAAAAATTGTGAAATACTTATTGCAATTGAAATGCTCATATTTGGCGCTTATGAAAATTAGTTTGTAATGTTTAATGAGAAATAAAGACTCTTCTGATCTTGAAATTTCATTGTTATTAGAAGTCATTTATCAGAAATATGGTTATGATTTCAGGCAGTATTCGGAAGCACACATCAGGCGTAGGATTATGAATAGGATGGCAATGTCGGGATTAGAAGATGTTTCTCAAATACAATCTATTGTGTTAAAGGATAAAACATTTGCTTCACAACTTTTACAGGATTTATCAATAACGGTAACTGAAATGTTTCGTGATTCCGGTTTTTATAAATCATTACGAGAAAACGTGATACCCGTTTTAAAAACCTATCCGTTTATAAAAATATGGCATGCCGGCTGTGCTACAGGCGAAGAAGCATATTCAATGGCCATTATTATGCAGGAAGAAGGTTTGTATGACAGAACCACAATTTATGCAACAGATTTTAATCAACAAGCCTTGAACAAAGCGAAAGAAGGGATTTTTTCGAATAAAATGATAAAAGAATATACTGTTAATTATCAATTATCAGGGGGAAAAGAATCTTTATCAGGTTATTATACATCCAATTATGGCAATGTGATTATGAATCAATCTTTGAAAAAAAATATTGTCTGGGCAAATCATAATTTAGTTACTGATAGTGTGTTTGCAGAAGTACACTTGATATTATGCAGAAACGTGCTTATTTATTTTGATAAAGATTTACAAAACAAAGTACAAAAGCTTTTTTACAATAGTCTCATTAATGGCGGTATTTTATGTTTGGGTTCAAAAGAAGGTTTACGCTTTACAGATTTTTATGAGGAATACAACGACGTAGATAAAAAACAAAAAATATTTAAAAAGAAATATCAATTAGCTAGAGGTTTGGAATGATGAGTTACGAAGCAATTGTAATAGGAGTTTCATCGGGAGGAATGAAAGCGATGAAAATCATGTTTTCGCATTTGCCCAAGGGTTTCAAAACTCCGATTATTATTGTGCAGCATATTAGTGCACATTCTGATAGCCAATGGATACAATTGTTAAATGATACTTATAATGTTGATATAAAAGAAGCAGATGAAAAAGAAAAAATTGAAAACGGAAAAGTTTATTTCGCGCCACCTAATTATCATTTGTTGATCGAAAAGGATAAAACTTTTTCACTTACAATTGATGAGCGGGTGAATTATGCAAGACCATCAATCGATGTATTATTTGAATCGGCTGCCGAAGCGTATAAAAATAAATTGATTGGAATAATACTTACCGGCTCTAATAGTGACGGAACAAATGGAATAAAAAGAATACAAGAATGTGGTGGCTTAGCGATTGTGCAAGATCCGAAAACAGCTGAAGCTACTTATATGCCTATATCTGCTATATCTGCTATTCAACCGGATTATATTTTATCGTTGGAGGATATAATTAAGTTATTAATAAAATTAGATAAACAAAAACACTGATCCTTATGAATTTAACAATCAAGAGTAAATTAATTGGAGGCTTCACTATCATTTTAGTGTTACTCATTTCTATGTTGTTTTTTATGATCAACAAATTTTCCGAATCCAATGTTCGACTGCAAAATATTGCTGATGTATATTCCAAAAAAATAAATCTTTCCAATGAATTGATGATTGCTGTGCTTAATGAAGCCGGTAATGAAAAAGATATTATTCTGGAAAAAGATATTATTCAAAAGGGTTATTACAAAGACAATATTTACAAAGCAATAGAAACTATTGATAAAAAAACAATTGAACTGCAAGAATTGGCAGAAGGGAAAGGGATAATATTTCTGAATGAATTTAAAACCACCTGGGAAGGGTATAAACTCCATATCAATAAAATCATCGCATTAACAATGAAAGATGAAAATGATGAAGCATTTGCTATCTCCATTCAAATTGGAGTCAAGGCGAGACATACTGCTATTGGTCAGTTGCAAAGAATCATTGATAAGAATGAAAAGAGCATGGAAAATGCTAAAATAGAAAATAGTGAAAGTTATAATGCTGCTCTAAACTTGATTATTGCTTTAATTATTGCAAGCATCCTAATTACAATTATCATTTCTTACTGGATTATTCAGAGCATTACAAAACGAATTTCCGTGATAGCCAAAGAAGCTGAAAAAATTGCCAGCCGTGAATTTACAAATGACAAACTGGAAGATTCTACAAATGATGAATTTAAACCTTTATTTAATTCATTGGTAAGTGTGAATGAAAGTTTCCGCGAAATAACCGAAAATGCCAACAACGTTGCTTCGGGAGATTATGCCGTTGACCTTACACCTCGCTCAGATAAGGATATCTTAGGTAATTCTTTAAAGAAGATGACACGCTCATTGCGTGAAACAACAGCATCAAATGAAAAACATAATTGGATAACTGTCGGGCAAAACCAACTCAATTCAACATTAAAAGGTGACCAAAGTATTGAAGAGCTGGCAGGCAATACCATTAGTTTTTTATGCGCCTACTTAAAAGCGAACATTGGGGCTATTTATCAGTTTATTGATAACGAAAGTGAATTGCTGCTTAGCGGACAATTTGCTTTTTTGTCTCCGGAAGAAACCAAACGAAAATTTACACTAAATGAAGGCTTGATCGGTCAGGTTGCACGGGAACAAAAACAAATTTCTTTAACAGATTTAACCGAAGATCAAATCCGCATCACATCATCCATTATGAATGCCAAACCAAAGCATTTGCTCATTACTCCATTTTTGTTTGAAGGTAAAACAGTAGGTGTAATAGAAATAGGAAGTCTTAATGATTTCAGCGAAACGGAAAAGGAATTCATAAATGCTTCTATGGACAGTATCGCTATCAGTGTTAATTCAGCAGTTTCAAGAAAACGAATACAGGAATTGCTTGAAGAAACTCAGGTTCAGACTGAAGAACTTCAATCGCAGCAGGAAGAGTTGAAACAAATGAATGAAGAGTTGGAAGAACAGGCGCAAAATCTAAAAGCCCAACAAGAAGAATTGCAAATGTCAAACGAAGAACTGGAAGAACAAACTCAGTCATTGGAAGCGAAAAACAAAGAGGTGGAAGCTTCAAAAAATGACATTGAACAGAAAACAAAACAGCTTGAAATAAGCAGCAAGTATAAATCCGAATTCCTAGCAAACATGTCGCATGAATTAAGAACACCGCTTAATAGTTTGCTTATCCTGTCGAAAGATTTATCTGAAAATAAAAAGAAAAACCTAGATAATATCCAGGTTGAAAGTGCAGAAATAATTTATAAGAGTGGTCATGATCTGCTCCTATTAATTAATGAAGTTCTTGACCTCTCCAAGATTGAAGCGGGCATGATGACAATAAATATTGAAAGTGTATCACTGAAAAACATTTCAGACGGACTCATTCGGGAGTTTAAACATCTTGCGGAGCAAAAAGAATTGAAACTTACTTGTACATTGGATAAAGAATTGCCCGAATTCATCCGTACCGATTCACAAAGATTAAATCAGATATTGAAAAATCTTTTATCCAACGCCATAAAATTTACT
>JANLOW010000511.1:0-4397 GCA_031366785.1 Bacteroidota bacterium
CCTTCAGGTTTTACAAAAATAGAAAAGAATGGGGCATTGTTTCCTTTTGTAACAGTACTATATCCCTTTGCAGGCTTGTTCATAATTTCCCAATCACGCAGTTCCCCACGTCCACCTAATGAAACCGTCCCAGTTCCAATACCACCTAACGGAAGGGCTATGTTGAGTAAATGCTCCTGATCGTAATGCCTGATGACAGGCCATTCGCTGCCTTTTTTTTGTGCAAAAATTGAAAAAGGTAGAAGTAACAAAAAAGCTAAAATCCTGCATTTATCCATATTATCTGTTTTAGGTTTTTAAGTTTATTGTTATGGGCTATAGTATGGGAGTTTTTGGTGCTTGTAACGTTTTGCAGCTTGCCGAAGGTAGCGATTTTTAGCGCAAACTTTCAAGCGAAGCACTAATGTTTTTATACTCACAAAACTGTTATACGAAGCACTAAACCGACACTTTTGGCAAGGTGCTGTTATGCCTTCGTTGTTCTTTTTCTGTCATGTCGTGTCTGTCCGTAGTATTGTGTCTAAGTGAGTTGGCTTGCAGGTTCTTTTGATTTTTTTTTGCTTATTTCTGTGTGATGGCAAAAAAGTAATTGTGCCTGCAAAAGTGTTGGGTTTTATTTGATTGTTTATTTGGCCTAATTTACTTTTCTTTCATTGTTTCACGTAGTAAACTACTGACGAAAAAATCTGGTATAAGGATGGTAAATTTTTCTCGTCAATACAAAATGGACCCTAATTCGGTATACATCTGTAATTAATAGAATTTCAATTAATTGAATACAGAATCGACAATCATGTTCATTACATATAGATAAAAAAATAAAGTGTGAATTATGTAAGCTTTTCAAAAAATTGTGTAATACTTGTTGCAATTGAAATGCTTACCTTTTACGCTTATGAAAATTAATTTGTAATGTCTAATTATGAATAAAGACTCGTCAGATCTTGAAATTTCAATTTTATTGCAAGCCATTTATCAGAAATATGGTTATGACTTCAGGCAGTATTCAGAAGCACACATCAGGCGTAGGATCATGAATAGGATGGCAATGTCGGGATTAGAAGATGTTTCTCAAATACAATCTATGGTGCTAAAGGATGAAACATTTGCTTCACAACTTTTACAGGATTTATCAATAACGGTAACTGAAATGTTTCGTGATTCCGGTTTTTATAAATCGTTACGAGAAAACGTGATCCCAGCTTTAAAAACCTATCCTTTTATAAAAATATGGCATGCCGGCTGTGCCACCGGAGAAGAAGCTTATTCAATGGCAATCCTTATGCAGGAAGAAGGCTTGTATGACAGGACTACAATTTATGCAACTGATTTTAACCAGCAAGCTTTGAACAAAGCGAAAGAAGGAATTTTTTCAAATAAAATGATAAAAGAATACACTTCTAATTATCAATTGTCGGGTGGAAAAGAATCTTTTTCGAGTTATTATACATCCAATTATGATAACGTAATCATGAATCAATCACTGAAAAAAAATATTGTTTGGGCTAACCATAATTTAGTTACTGATAGTGTATTTGCAGAAGTACACTTGATATTATGCAGAAACGTGCTTATTTATTTTGATAAAGATTTACAAAACAAAGTGCAAAAGCTTTTTTACAATAGTCTCATTAATGGCGGTATTTTATGTTTGGGTTCAAAAGAAGGTTTACGCTTTACAGATTTTTTTGAGCAATACAAAGACATAGATAAAAAACAAAAAATATTTAAAAAGAAATATCACTTAGCTAAAGCTTTGGAATGATGAGTTATGAAGCAATTGTAATAGGAGTTTCATCGGGAGGAATGAAAGCGATGAAAATCATGTTTTCGCATTTGCCAAAGGGTTTCAAAACTCCGATTGTTATTGTGCAGCATATCAGTGCGCATTCGGATAGCCAATGGATACAGTTGTTAAATGATACTTATACTATTGATATAAAAGAAACAGATGAAAAAGAAAAAATTGAAAACGGAAAAGTTTATTTCGCGCCACCTAATTATCATTTGTTGATCGAAAAGGATAAAACTTTTTCACTTACAATTGATGAGCGGGTAAATTATGCAAGACCATCAATAGATGTATTATTTGAATCGGCTGCCGAAGCGTATAAAAATAAATTGATTGGAATAATACTTACCGGTTCAAATAGTGACGGAACAAATGGAATAAAAAGAATACAAGAATGTGGTGGCTTAGCGATTGTGCAAGATCCGAAAACAGCTGAAGCTGCTTATATGCCTACATCTGCTATAGCTGCTATTCAACCGGATTATATTTTATCGTTGGAGGATATAATTAAGTTGTTAATAAAGTTAGATAAACAAAAACACCGACGCTTATGAATTTAACAATCAAGAGTAAATTAATTGGAGGCTTCACTATCATTTTAGTGTTACTCATTTCTATGTTGTTTTTTATGATCAACAAATTTTCCGAATCGAATGATCGGCTGCAAAACATTGTAAATGTAAATTCCCAAAAAATAAAACTCTCCAATGAACTGATGATTGCTGTTTTGGAGGCAGCCCGGCATGAAAAGAATATCATTCTGGAAAAAGATATTATTCAAAAGGATTATTATAAAGCTAGAATTTATCGTGCATTAGATGATATCGATAAAAAAACAATTGAATTGCAAGAATTGGTAGACGGGAAAGGGATAATCTTTCTGAATGAATTTAAAACAACCTGGACGGGGTATAAAACCGACCTCAATGTAATCATCTCATTAGCAATGAAAAATAAAAATGAGGAAGCATTTGCTATCTCCATTGAGAGTGGGCTGAAGGTGAGAGATGCTTCTATTGCTCAGTTACAGAGAATCATTGATGAGAATGAAAAGAGCATGGAAAATGCTAAAATAGAAAATAACTCAAGTTATAATGGTGCCTTAAGTTTAATTATTGCATTAATTATTGCAAGCATCCTAATAGCAATTATCATTTCTTACTGGATTATTCAGAGCACTACCAAACGAATTTCAGTAATAGCCAAAGAAGCCGAAAAAATTGCCAGCCGTGAATTTGCAAATGAGAAACTGATAGATCATACGAATGATGAGCTAAAGCCCATATTTAATGCACTGGTAAGTATGAATGAAAGTTTTCGGGAGGTAACAGAAAATGCAAATAAAGTTGCTTCTGGCGACTATACAGTTAACCTGGCTCCCCGTTCAGACAAAGATACTTTGGGCAATGCTTTAAATAAAATGACACGCTCATTACGTGAAACAACTGAAGAAAATAAAAAATACAATTGGCTTGCTGTAGGCCAAAATCAACTCAACGAAAAATTGAGTGGAGACCAAAGTATAGAAGAGCTGGCAAGCAATACGATTAATTTTTTATGTGCTTACCTGAAAGCAAACATAGGGGCTGTTTATCAGTTTAATGATAACGAAAGTGCATTGATGCTTAGCGGACAATATGCTTTTTTGTCTCCTGAAGAAACCAAACGAAAATTTACACTAAATGAAGGCTCGATAGGCCAGGCTGCAAGGGAACAAAAACAAATTTCTTTAACAGATTTAACCGAAGATCAAATCCGCATCACATCATCCGTTATGAATGCCAAACCTAAGCATTTGCTCATTACGCCATTTATGTTTGAAGGTAAAACAGTAGGTGTAATAGAAATAGGAAGTCTTACTGATTTCAGCGAAACGGAAAAGGAATTCATAAATGCTTCTATGGACAGTATCGCTATCAGTGTTAATTCAGCAGTTTCAAGAAAACGAATACAGGAATTGCTCGAAGAAACGCAGGTTCAGACTGAAGAACTTCAATCGCAGCAGGAAGAGTTGAAACAAATGAATGAGGAGCTTGAAGAACAGGCGCAAAATCTAAAAGCCCAACAAGAAGAATTACAAATGTCAAACGAAGAACTGGAAGAACAAACTCAGTCACTGGAAGAAAAAAACAAAGAAGTTGAAGCTTCAAAATATGACATTGAACAGAAAACAAAACAACTGGAAATAAGCAGCAAGTATAAATCAGAATTCCTTGCGAACATGAGCCATGAGTTAAGAACACCGCTTAATAGCTTACTTATTTTGTCAAAAGATTTATCGGAAAACAGAAAGAATAATCTAGATAGCATTCAGGTTGAAAGTGCAGAAATAATTTATAAAAGTGGTCATGATCTGCTCCTATTAATTAATGAAGTTCTTGACCTCTCCAAGATTGAAGCGGGCATGATGACAATAAATATTGAAAGTGTATCACTGAAAAACATTTCAGACGGACTCATTCGTGAGTTTAAACATCTTGCGGAGCAAAAAGAATTGAAACTTACTTGTACATTGGATAAAGAATTGCCCGAATTCATCCGTACCGATTCACAAAGATTAAATCAGATATTGAAAAATCTTTTATCCAACGCCATAAAATTTACT
>JANLOW010000035.1:0-12759 GCA_031366785.1 Bacteroidota bacterium
TGGGATAAATACAATGTTAAAATGATTGGTGTCGATATCGCTGCCATTCACATGACTGAGGATCGCGAGAAATTTCGGCTGAAAATGATTGAACTGGGAGCCGGTGTATGTAAAGGACGCACTGCTTCATCTTTTCTGGAAGGGAAAGAAATAGCTCAGGAAATTGGCTATCCATTGGTCATACGACCATCGTTTACCCTTGGAGGTACAGGCGGTGGTTTTGTGCATTCAAAAGAAGAATTTGATACTGCAATAAATCGCGGACTTCATGCTTCGCCACTTCATCAGGTTCTTATTGAACAGTCAATCAGTGGCTGGAAGGAATTTGAACTCGAACTTTTACGGGATTCTGCAGGTAATGTCATCATCATTTGCTCCATCGAAAATTTCGATCCGATGGGAATTCATACAGGCGATTCAATTACTGTTGCTCCGGCCATGACGCTGTCAGATGTTACCTATCAGCGATTGCGGGATTTGGCCATCAAGTGCATGAACGGTATCGGAAATTTTGCAGGTGGCTGCAATATTCAATTTGCAGTTAATCCAGAAAATGAAGAACAGATCATTGTTATTGAAATCAATCCACGCGTTTCACGTTCTTCCGCTCTTGCTTCGAAAGCGACCGGTTATCCTATTGCCAAGATAGCGGCTAAACTCGCTATCGGTTATAACCTTGATGAACTTAAAAATCAAATTACGAAAAGTACATCAGCATTCTTTGAACCTGCCATCGATTATGTTGTAGTAAAAGTTCCCCGATGGAATTTTGATAAATTCATAGGATCAGACCGCCACCTCGGATTACAAATGAAATCGGTTGGTGAAGCCATGGGCATCGGACGCAGTTTTCAGGAAGCTTTGCAAAAGGCTTGTCAGTCGCTCGAAATAAGACGTAACGGTCTTGGCGCCGACGGACGTGAATTGCGCGAACAGGAAGAAATCCTCGACAGTCTCGAGCGGCCAAGATGGAATCGATTGTTTCATATTTACGATGCTTTCAAAATCGGAATTCCATTTAATACCATTCAGAAACTAACACGAATTGATTCGTGGTTTCTAAGGCAGATAGAAGAATTAACTCATCTCGAAAAAGAAATAGAAAAATATACCATCGATTCATTGCCTCGTGAATTACTTATGGAGGCAAAGAAAAAAGGATATGCGGATCGTCAGGTCGCCCATCTTCTTCGTTGTCTCGAGAGTCAGGTTTTTAAAAAACGGGGAGAGATGAATGTACGTCGTGTTTGGAAACTCGTTGATACCTGTGCGGCAGAATTCGAAGCGAAGACACCGTATTATTATTCAACATTTGACGAAGAAAATGAAAGTATTCGTTCCGATAAAAAGAAGATTGTCATTTTAGGATCAGGACCAAACAGGATAGGGCAGGGCATTGAATTCGATTACAGTTGTGTTCATGGAGTTCTTGCGGCAAAAGAATGCGGATATGAAACGATTATGATTAACTGTAATCCCGAAACTGTGAGCACTGATTTTGATATTTCCGACAAACTTTATTTCGAACCAGTTTTCTGGGAACACATTTACGAAATTATTGAACATGAAAAACCGGAAGGCGTAATTGTCCAGCTTGGAGGACAAACAGCTTTAAAACTTGCAGAGAAGTTAAATAAATACGGCATAAAAATTATCGGTACAACCTACCAATCGCTCGATTTGGCAGAAGATCGCGGAAAATTTTCTACACTCTTGCATGAATTAAATATTCCTTATCCAAAATTTGGTGTCGTGGAAAATGCAGATCAAAGCATAGAACTTTCAAGAGATTTAGGATTTCCATTGCTAGTCAGGCCATCTTATGTATTGGGTGGACAGAGTATGAAAATTGTAATCAATGAAAACGAATTAGAAAAACATGTGATTAAAATTTTGCAGGATATTCCTGATAATAAAATTTTGCTCGATCATTTTTTGGAAAAAGCAATTGAAGCGGAAGCCGATGCTATTTGCGATGGAGAAGATGTTTACATTATCGGCATTATGGAACATATTGAACCGGCAGGCATTCATAGCGGAGACAGTAATGCAGTTCTTCCACCGTTTGACCTTAGTAAAGATGTATTAAAACAGATTGAGGATATCACCAAGAAAGTAGCACTTGCAATGAAAGTTGTAGGACTTATCAATATTCAATTCGCTATTAAAAATGAAATTGTTTTTGTAATCGAAGCCAATCCACGTGCTTCCCGGACAGTTCCTTTTATTGCAAAAGCTTATGATGAACCTTATGTAAATTATGCAACAAAGGTGATGCTTGGAGTAAACAAGGTTAAAGACTTTAAATTCAATCCTAAAAAAGGAGGCTATGCTATTAAAGTCCCCGTTTTTTCTTTTGATAAATTTTTAGATGTAAACAAAGAACTCGGCCCGGAGATGAAATCGACAGGAGAAGCTATTTATTTTATCGATGATCTTGAGGATGAATTTTTTCAGAAAGTTTATGGGGAGAGAAATTTGTATCTTTCAAGATAAATATTTATTGATTATTAAGCGGATTTCTTTCGATTCAGTTAACTCACAAGTTCCGCCAGCTGGCGGATGACAATGTATTTAGCGTGGGAGTGCTGTCCACTTGCCGCCAAACAGAAGTTGTTAGAGGAAACTAATTTTCATTGGCGGCAAGTGGACAGCACACTTAATCCACGTTCATTGTCATCCGCCAGCTGGCGGAACTTGTGAGTTTAAAGAACCTGTTTTCAAATAAATTTAAAAGTAGAATTTGCTATTTATTTTAAAATTGTGAGCAATGTATAGTACTCCTGATTGAGGTCATTAAAATAAACAATTGTTAGCCTTAAATAAGTACGATAGTTATCAGGGTCACTTTTCTATCTTTAATAATAACAACGTCGTATCATCAAATTAATCTTCAATCTTCACTTTTCAATCTTCAATAATTATATATTCGCATTTCCTTTCAAAACAACTATGAAAAAATACCTCCCACACCTCCTCGCCATTGTTGCCTTTCTTGTAATTACCATGATCTACTTTTCTCCTTTAATGGGAGGAAAGGAATTGCGCCAGTCTGATATCAATAACTGGAAAGGAATGTCTAAGGAGATTCTTGATTTTAAGGATAAGACCGGAGAATCTACCTATTGGACTAATTCAATGTTTGCCGGTATGCCTGCTTACCAGATATCCGCTGAATATGGTGCCAGTTTTATTCAGTATATCGATAAAATTATAATGTTAGGATTACCGCTCCCGGCTAATTATGTTTTTCTTTTCATGGCTGGCTTTTATTTCCTGCTCATTACAATGAAAGTCGATAAAAGAGTTGCTGTTGTAGGAGCAATTGCATTTGCTTTTAGCTCTTATTTTTTCCTTTTCATTGTAACCGGCCATAATTCAAAGGCACATGCCATTGGTTATATGGCTCCGGTTATTGCAGGAATTATAATGGCATATCGGGGTAGAATAATAGCAGGCACAGCAATTACTGCTATTGCTTTAGCTCTCGAACTTTACGCTAACCATCTTCAGATTACATATTATCTGATGCTTCTGGTTATACTTTTTGTTGTTACAGAGTTTTACATATCAGTAAAAGAAAAAAAAATTCCTGGATTTATTAAAACAAGTTCTTTACTCGCTGTCGCTGCCGGATTAGCTGTCCTTTCAAATATTACCAACCTGTGGGCTACTCAAGAGTACGGAAAGTATTCGACCAGAGGACCCTCTGAACTTACCGCGGATAAAGAAAATCAAACTACCGGTCTCGACAGGGATTATATTACCGATTGGAGTTATGGCATTGGTGAAAGTCTGACATTACTTATTCCCGATTTCAAAGGAGGTGCCAGTGAGCCTATTGGACGAAATAACAAAGATGCTTTGAAAGATGTTGATCCTAACTTTAAACAATATGTTACCAATTATGGTGCATACTTCGGCGACCAGCCTTTTACGGGTGGACCATTATATATTGGAGCAATTGTTATTTTACTTTTTGTCATCGGACTCTTTATTGTTAAAGGCCCTGTAAAATGGTGGTTGCTTATTGCAACAGCTTTATCACTCATGCTCAGTTGGGGACATAATTTTATGAGCTTTACAAATCTATTCCTTGACTTTGTACCGGGCTATGATAAATTCAGAGCCGTTACCACCATACTTGTAATAGCTGAATTGACAATTCCATTGTTGGCTATAATTACACTTAATAAAATGGTTACTGAAAAGAATTTTTATAAGGAAAATAAAAAAATGCTTATGTATGCCATGGGTATTGTTATTGGTTTGACATTATTTATTACGATTACGCCAACAACATTTACCAGTTTATATACGCCTCAGGAATATGATCAAATTGGTCAATCGGTGAAAGATCAGCCAAATTCTAAGGAGTTATTAAATAGTTTTTTTGCAGCTGTAAGTACAGCACGTCAACATATTTTGGTTTCAGATGCAATTCGATCACTTATGTTTTTAATTCTTGCCGGAGCTTTAATATGGGGATTTTTACGTTACCGCTTTAAAAATGAAATTTTTGTTTATAGCCTTCTGGCACTTATATTATTAGATCTTGTATCGGTTGACAGGCGTTTTCTTTCATCGGACGATTTTGTGGCTAAAACTGCTAATGCAATTCCCTTCCCAAAATCCCCTGCCAATGAAATGATTCAACAGGATACTACAAAAAGTTATCGTGTTTTGAATATTGCAGCAAATACGTTCAACGATGCAAGTACTTCTTATTATCATCAGTCTATAGGAGGTTATCATGGAGCTAAACTTAAACGATACAAAGAATTGATTGATTACCATCTTGCACCTGAAATTGCGACTTTAAAATCAGGTTTTCAAAAAACAGATTCTACAGGAATGAGTTTTGCTTATAACCAACCTGTTATTAATATGCTGAATACAAAATATATTATTGTTAAAGCAGATCAGCCTCCGTTAGTAAATCTTGGGGCATTGGGAAATGCATGGTTTGTTTTTTCTGAAAAAATTGTTGCGAATTCTGATTCGGAAATTTTAGCTATGAATAATTTCAATCCACGCACGACAGCAATTGTTGATAAGCGTTACAAAGATAGAATTAGCAGTTTTAGTTTTAATAACATTGATTCTTCTGCTCAAATAATATTAAAGGATTACAAGCCGAACCATCTTACGTATAAATATTTTAGCAAATCCGATCAGCTTACTGTTTTTTCAGAAATATATTATGATAAGGGATGGAATTCTTTTATTGATGGCAAAGCATCGGATTATTTCCGTGCTAATTATGTTTTACGAGCGATGAGAGTTCCGGCAGGGGAGCATAGTATAGAATTCAAGTTTGAGCCTGAAGTGGTTTCTACCGGAGAGAAATTTTCATTTGCTGGTTCATTATTTATATTATTATTTGCCGTCTTTGCCGTCTGGATGGAATTTAAAAAAAGTCCGCAAGATGAAAGTTAATTAGTTTATTTTTTTATTGTACTTTTAATTTATTATAATTCTATATTAAGTTTACTCCTAATCATTCAGTTGGTTTGAAAAAAATACTTTTCATTACTTATTACTGGCCGCCAAGCGGTGGAGCAGGAGTACAACGTTCATTAAAATTTGTAAAGTACTTACCCGATTTTGGCATCGATCCGTTTGTTCTAACAGTTGATGAACGGTATGCTAGTTATCCATTATGGGACGAGGCGCTTTCGAAAGAAATTCCGGAGAACATTAAAGTTTTTAAATCTAAATCTATTGAGGTTTTAAAGATGCTTTCACTTTTTACGAAGAAAGAAAATATTCCTCATGGTGGATTTGCAAACAGTAATAAAGAAAAATTATTTCAGAAAATACTTAGATTTTTAAGAGGCAATCTATTTATTCCTGATGCACGGATTGGCTGGATTCGTTTTGCGGAAAAAGCGGCTGCCGGGATAATTAAAAAAGAAAAAATAGATACTGTTTTTATTTCTTCTCCACCACACAGCAGTCAATTAATAGGTTTAAGGCTTAAAAAAAAATTTAATATTCGATTAATTGCAGACCTCAGGGATCCGTGGACAGATATATATTTTTACAAAGATCTGTTACATACCAAGAGAGCAGCGGCTAAGGATGCAAAATACGAATTGGAAGTGCTGAATTATGCGGATGAAGTAATTACGGTAAGTGCACCTATAATGGAAATTTTTTTGAAAAAAAAATCAACATTATCCCATGCTAAATTTCATATTCTACCTAATGGATATGATGAAAGTGATTTTCAGAATATAGTAAAACCTGTGGAAAATTTATTTTGTATTACATATGTTGGCAGTATTGCCGATTCTTATAAACCGGATGTTTTTTTTGAAATACTTGGAAAAGTTGTAAATGAATTTGGAAAAGTTAATTTCAGGATGAGATTTGTTGGTTCGATGCCTGAATCCATAAAGCAAAAAATTAATACGTATCATCTCAATGGAATTACTGAATTTGTTTCACAGGTCAGCCACAATCAGGCAATACAATTTATGCAGGAGTCTACAATTTTATTACTTCTTATACCAGAGGTTCCAAATAACGATGGAATCTTAACAGGCAAACTTTTCGAATATCTTGCTTCAAGGCGTCCTGTAATCGGTCTTGGGCCGGTAGGCGGTGAAGCATCTGCAATACTTAATGAATGTGAAGCAGGTAAAATGTTCTCCAGAAAAGATTCTGAATGTCTTTATTCTTATTTGAAATTATTAATTTTGAAATGGCAACAAGAAAATGATTTTGTTGTTACCAATGAAAAATATTTTAAGTATTCAAGAAAAACGCTTGCAAAAAACCTTGCGTCAATTATATTGGAGGTTCCCAAAAAAATTTGAAATTATTATGTGTGGAATTGCAGGATTTATAGATGTAACTTTAAAAAACGATGAAGCTGAAAGGATAATTTCCGAAATGCTCAAGAGCATCAGTCATCGCGGTCCCGATGCCACTGAGAAATGGTGTGAATTACCAGTAATCTTAGGACATAATCGATTAAGTATAATTGATCTTAGCACCGATGGTAACCAGCCAATGCATTATCATGATGCGGCAATTGTATTTAATGGCGAGATTTATAATTATATCGAAATCCGCGAGCAACTAAAGACAGAAGGATATTCTTTTAAAACACAATCCGACACCGAAGTAATTCTTGCTTCTTACCGTGCTTATGGAAGGGATTGCGTCAAAAAGTTTTTGGGAATGTGGGCATTTGCTCTTTGGGATAAAAAGTCGAAGGAGTTGTTTTGTTCGCGTGACCGTTTTGGAATAAAACCATTTTATTATATTAGCGAAGGGCCTAAATTTTATTTTGGCTCAGAGTATAAGGCTTTAAAAAAATCACCGGTATTTTCTAATGACCTTAACCTTGACCAAGTAAGTCGTGGACTTCAGTTAGGCTGGGTTTGTTATGAAGATGAAACATACTATTCAAAATTGAAATCTTTACCAGCTGCAAGTAATATAATTTATAAAAATGGAAAGATGGAAATTGAAAAATACTGGGACTTAAACGGATCTAGTAGAATTCAAACGCAAAGTCTTGAAGAAACAAAAGAAAAGTTATTTGATCTTTTGAAAAGCAGTGTTTCAATGCACATGCGAAGTGATGTTGAAATAGCTATTTGTTTGAGCGGAGGCATAGACAGTTCATGTCTGACCGGATTGATTTCAAATTTATATCCTACTAAATCATTTCGTTCTTATTCAATTTATTATAGTGGAGAAAATGAAGTTGACGAAAGGCCTTTTATAAATTCAGTTATTGATCGATATCCTCAAATTAAACCGAATTATTTTCAACCATCACCGGAAAATGTAATAGAAAGATTTCATAAGATAATGTATCAAGTAGATATTCCATCTACCGGTTCTTCAAATTTTTCTCATTATTTTTTAATGGAGCAAATTCATAATCAAAATATAAAAGTAGTAGTTGATGGTCAGGGTGCTGATGAATATTTAGCGGGGTATATGCATTCAATGTATAGGTATAACGCAGATTGCATAAGATCATTTTCATTTAAAAAACTTGCTTCAAATATTTTCAGATCTACAAGTTTTCAAAATGATAATGCTAGAAAATTATTTGAAAATCTGGGAAAGTCTACCCTTTCGTTTTTTTTAAACGAGATGAAATTATATTCATTTGAATATAGAAACTATTTTCCTTTTGTTTCTAAAATGAATAAGGATCATATACCCTTTCAACTGAACAACCCTTCTCATTATAATTCATTGAATAGTTTTTTGTATAACTTGTTATTTACAACCAGTCTTCCGACGATACTTCATTACGTTGACCGAATGACAATGGCGCATTCTGTTGAGTCCAGAGTTCCGTTATTAGATCATCGTTTAATTGAATTTGCTTTTAATTTGAAGAATGACTTCAAAATTAATAAAGGTGTAACTAAATATATATTAAGAGAATCTGTTAAAGATATTTTGCCAAGTAAAGTATATAATAGAAGAGACAAAAAAGGATTTGTGACCCCGGGCGAAATAAACTGGTTACGGGGACCGATGAAGGAACTTCTAAATCTTGATTATAAACGATTGGAATTTCTTGACAAAGAAAAGATCATTGGAATAATAAAATCTTACCAAAATGGGAATAATAAAAATTCTAAATTAGTTTGGCGCTTGGCAACATTGAATTATTGGATGAAAAATTTCAATTAATATGAAAATTTATATTGAGAATGACCCTCTTTTCTATCCTGAGATCAAATATATATTTTCTATCTTTTGTGCAAATAAAGGAATTCAATATGGCTTAGTAGATTCGAAATCCGATGCAGATTTTATTATTTCAGACCATGAGTATTCAGATATTAGAATTTCAAGAGAGTTTTACCAAAAATTACAGGAGGGTAAATTCGATTTTAAGCATCATTTTACAACAGAATGCCATATAAGGGATTCATCAGGTTTTATTGATTACCTGAGTTCTGCATTTTACATTCTTGGCTGCATCCAGGAAATCAATAATAAATCTGAAGATGAATTTGGAAGATTTAAATATTCAGATAGTTTTCAGAATAAATTTGGCAATGTTAAGGATAACATCGTGCAAACTATATTTGATGAATTGTTTAATTTAAATGATAAATTAAATGTTAATCAACAGCCGAAATATAAATCAAGAATATTTTTATCACACGATATAGATACAATATATGGTTCAATACTACAGGATTCGTTATTCAATATTAAAAAACTTCGCCCTGATTTGGTATTAAAGGTTATGTTATTTAATTTATTTTCAAATCCAGCATGGTTAAATATAGACAGGATTATGAAAATTGAATCGGAGTATAATTTTTATTCAACATTTTTTTGGCTGGTTAACAGAGGAAAAGTATCTGATATTTTAAGTAATTCTGATTATGACATCAACAATAAACAGGTAAGATTTCACATAAATAAAATTCACCAGAGTAAATGGGAAAATGGTTTGCATAAAAGTGCTACTAATGATACATTTAGTACTGAAATAAAAAAATTAGACATAGATATAAAGGGTAACCGCTATCATTATCTCAAATTCAAACCTCATACTGATTTTCAAAAAATTGATGAGGCAGGACTTTTATTTGATAGTTCACTTGGTTTTGCTGATGAATCCGGATTTAGAAACGGATACGGACAACCTTATCATCCTTATAATATGGAAGAGAGGCGCCCATATAAATTTGTAGAATGCCCGTTGAATATAATGGACACCACATTTTTTAATTATAAAAAAGCATCAGCTTCGGAATTTGTCGACTTTGTTATATCATTCTGTGAGAAGAATAATTTTAATAATACTATATCTGTCCTGTTTCATAATAATTATATTTCAGATTATAAATTTAAAACATATGGTGAAGCATTTAAAAGGATTTTAAGTTATTTTTATGATTCCGGATTAAAATGTATAACGCAGACTGAAATAATTAATCAATTTAAAAATGAATATTCAAATAAGATTGATGAATGATAATGAGGCTGAGCAGGTAAATGCAGTCTATAATAATACCAATGGGAACGTACGGCCACTGGATTATTTTGAATGGGAATTTTTAAATGGTCCATGGGGAAAGGCAATTTATGTTTTAGCAGTAGACTTAGACAAAAATGAGAATAATATAATCGGTACTCAATCCGCAATACCTTTTATTTTTATTGATGGGATTGGAAATAAAATTTTAACTGCTAAATCAGAAGATACATACGTCCATCCGGAATATCGTGGTCATAAATTATTTGATAAAATGTACGAATTGCTTTTTAGTGAATGTAAAAGAGCCGGAATTAAATACATTTGGGGATTTACCTATGCAAGGAAGCCATTTTTGAAACTTGGTTTTCAAATTCCATTTGAAACGTTACAGGGTATTTATGTTACTAAGCCAAAAAAAGCGTATAAATATTTATCAAGTTTAAATAATGAGAATAAATTATTGAATAATTTTAAAATTATTGGCTTGTGTTATTATAATTGGATAAATGTTTTAATCAAAAATGTATTCGGGAAAATAGGAAAAAATATTCCTGAATTAAAATTTGGTATTTGTAGTAATAAAAAATTATTGATAAATTCTGTTTTAAATGAAAGTCAAAATTTATGGGGAATCGACCAGACTGATGAATATTTAAAATGGAGAATTATAAATAATCCTTATCCAAATAATTTCTTGGAAAATTATCTATCCGGCAAAGATAACATTGATTGCATTGCTAATTTCCTTTTTAATATTCGTCCTGAAGGTTTTATTTACCTTGAAGAAATTTTATTTATTAATTATGAATCTCCTAAAAGAAATTCATTATTAGTTAGATTAGCCTTGCAAAAAATTAAGCTTGTAAACCAACAACCAATTTTTAGATTCTGGGGTTTTAATACAAATAAAATTACGACAAGTGAAATTTCTATATTAAAAAGAGCGGGATTTACTTTTATAAAAAAAGGAACTGCATTTGTTTGGAAAGATCTTGAGAATAATAATAATTTAATAATTGAGCCTGATAATATTATATTGTCAAGACTTTATACTCAAGGAAATCGCTAATAATTAAAATTAATAAAGATCTATTAGGCATTTATTTTAACTAAAATTATTATTGCATCACAATCTTTTGCCAGTAAAGTTTATCTTCACTTTGTAAACTTATAAAATAAATACCTGCTTTAATTTGTTGATTTAAATTTGGTATATTAATATATTTATTTTCTGAAAAATTATATTGTTTAATTAATCTGGCAGTTTCATCATAAAGTTTAATTAATATTTTTCCTTTTACTGAATTATTAAATAATATATTTAGGTCATTTGTTACAGGATTTGGATAAATTGAAAAAATGTTTTTTCTTTCTGAAACAATTTCTGAAACTGTTATTGACAAATTGCATAGTTCATCTATATTAACAAATTGGTCAGTTGCAACATTTGTTAAATAGCAAATGCGACCCGACGGCCATTCTATTTTTAGTGAATCTATAATGGTTGCATTGCCAAAACCAAATTCAACATTTAAACTGTTTTCACCGGAATATCCTGTTTGTGAGCTAACAAAGTTCATTTGCCAAACGGGTTCACCGTTAATTATAGCTTTAACATGAACTTTTGCACCAATGGCAGATCGATTTGAGTAGACACCAAATAAATGAATATTAATCCAGTGATTGTTGTTTCCAAGGTTTTTGTAAAGGAAATCGTCGTGATGATATTCGTTTGAAATGTGTAAATCAAGATCTCCATCGTTATCATAATCTGACCAAGTAACACCTCGTGCATAACTAACATCATTAATAAAAGGAAGGGTGTTTAATGTGGAGAAATTTCCATTTCCGATATTTTCATATAAATAATTATATTCTGTTGCAGTGAATGCAGATGAATTTCCAACAATTAAATCAAGATCTCCATCATTATCATAATCGCCCCAAGAAGATCCAGTACCATATCCTGTATTTCTGACAACAGGGCTGTTAATAATCAATGTAAAAGTGCCATTTCCTTTATTATGATATAAGAGATCATTTTGATCGTACCATCGGTTAACAAATAAATCTAGATACCCATCATTGTCGTAATCACCCCAACTGGCTCCATGCGAATCGCCGATATTATTTACGATATCGCCTGTAGTAATTTTTGTAAATGTTCCATCTTGATTATTATGATATAAGAAATTAAAGGAACCAAAGTTGGCAACAAAAAGATCAAGGTAACCATCATTATCATAATCACCCCATGCTCCGGAGGAAGACGCTATTGCAACATCTGTAGAAACTGGACCTGTATAGATTTTAGAAAACGTATTATTACCACTATTATGATATAAAAAATTGGGCCCATTATTATAATTCGCAATAAAGAGATCGATGAAGCCATCATTGTCGTAGTCTGCCCAAGTAGCTCCATCTGAATTGCCTGTATCACTTGCAGCAACACCTCCCGGAATTTGAACAAAAACGCTATTAGTATTATTTTTAAAAAGTGCGTTTAATTGGTTTGGAGCATAGTAATTTCCATGAGTAATAAAACCATCTTCCCAACCGTCTTTATCAATATCAGCCCAAGTACTGCTGTAAGAATAAATACTATCTTGTACAATTGGGTTATTTGTAAATAGAGTAAAGTTCCCGGAACCATTATTTATATAAAGCTGATCGTTTTCATTATAGACGGTGGTTATGAATAAATCTGTATAATTATCATGATTAAAATCTATCCATGCAGAACCATATGTTGAGCCGCCATCATTAACTACGGGACC
>JANLOW010000043.1:0-17382 GCA_031366785.1 Bacteroidota bacterium
CCTCCTTTGGACGAGGGTTCATTATTATTAATGCCCGTAACACTTCCTGATGTTTCCAACTCTGAAGCAAAACGTATTTTACAAGTGCAGGATAAAATCATAAAAAGTTTTCCTGAAGTGGAAAATGTTTTAGGCAAAGCTGGAAGAGCTTATACAGCAACGGACAATGCACCAATCAGCATGATTGAAACCATCATTGTTCTCAAACAAAAATCACAATGGCGTGAAGGAATGACAAAGGAAAAACTCATTGCTGAAATGAATGAGAAAGTGCAGATTCCAGGAGTTACTATTGGATGGACACAACCGATTATCAATCGAATCAATATGCTTTCAACCGGAATCAGAACCGATGTTGGTGTAAAAATTTATGGACAAAATCTCGACAGTATTTATGATATTTCATTGCGCGTGGAGAAAGCATTAAAAGGCGTTGATGGTCTTGCCGATTTGTATGTAGAGCAGCTTACAGGCGGAAAATATTTAACAATAAAAATTAATCGTAAAGAAATTGCACGATATGGTTTAAGTGTGGATGATGTGAACATGTTGGTTGAATCTGCACTTGGTGGAATGATTTTAACCACTACAGTAGAGGGCAGACAACGATTCAATGTCAGCATTCGATTGGCGCAGGATTTCAGAAATGATTTATCGGAAATCAAACGCATCCCTGTTCAGACATCACAATACGGACCTGTGCCTCTATCAGCTTTAGCTGATATTTCTGTAAAGGAAGGCCCCCCTATGATAAATTCCGAAAATGCATTGCTACGAGGAACAGTTTTGTTTAACGTAAGAGGCAGGGATATGGGAAGTGTTGTAAACGATGCAAAGAAAAAAATTGACGAAGAGTTTAAAAAACTTCCTAAAGGTTATTTTATTGAATGGAGCGGTCAGTATGAAAACCAGGTGAGAGCGCAGAATCGTTTGAAGATTATTATTCCAATTGTACTGCTCGTTATCGCTTTCATTCTTTATTTTACTTTTCGTTCTGCCAAAGAAGTGTTGATTGTTTTCATCAGCGTTCCGGTTGCACTCGTTGGTGGTGTCTATTCGCTTTATTTTTATCATGTAAATTTTTCTGTTGCGGTTGCGGTAGGATTCATTGCACTTTTTGGAGTTGCAGTTGAGGTGGGTGTCATAATGATTACCTACCTTAATAATTCTATTGGTGAATTAGTTAAGAACAATTCAAACATCAATTCCGATGATATCAGGATTGCAATTTTTAATGGAGCTACTCCGCGTGTGCGTCCTATCCTGATGACTAATCTTGCCAATATACTTGGATTAATTCCTGTGCTTGCATCAACGGGAGTTGGAAGCGATGTGATGAAACCCATTGCCATTCCATTTGTGTTCGGATTGATTACTGCCATTTTCTTTGTGCTGATAATTCTCCCGTTGATTTATGAAATTGTAAAAGAACGTGAACTGAAGAAATTCGGAAAACTTAATATTTTAGATACCAAAGAATGAAAACTAAAAATTTAATACGGCACTTAACTAAAATAGTATTGGTATTATTCATTGCAACTTTTACATCTTCCTGCATGATGATACATGTCGCTCATCACAATGTGGAGGTAGATGAAAAATTCAACAGAGACCCTGTTTGCGGCTCAAAAGTTGATTCAAGCGTAGTAATAAATTATAGTTATAAGAATCGAATGTATTATTTTGACAATGAAGAATGTAAAAAAGTATTTATGCAAAATCCTGAAAAATTTGAATTTACTGAAAACCAATATCACAAAAAAAATTCAACCTTTTTAATTGCAGGTGCGGTTGCTATGGGAGTAATGATGGTATTCATGATGGGATTTGTTGTTGGTACCTGGTAAATAAATACGAATATAGAAAATGAGCTATCGAATAAATTTTAAAAGGAGTATTGGTATAAATTGGATAATGATGACCATCATGTTTCTTTTTACCGGCAATTCACATGCTCAAGATTCTTCTACAATTAGCTTGCAAACCATTTTTCAAAAAATAGAAACATCGTATCCTGAAATACTGATGTATGGATCAAAAATAAAATCTATACAGGCGCAGGCAGAAGGGGCAAAAAGCTGGATGCCGCCAACAGTTTCATTTGGACTTGACAGGTTTCCGTATGATTTTTCAATGCTCAATTCAAAAGACGACCCAATGAATCAGGCAGGTCTTATGTTTTCGGCAGAGCAGATGATTCCGAATGGTTCTAAGTTGAATGCAAAAAAGAATTACATCAACTCGCTTACAAGTGTACAGCAGAATAATGCAGATTGGACAAAAAATATTCTTCGTAGCAATGCAAAACTGCTCTATTATCAGCGTTATGTAGCAGAGAAAAAAATGAAAACAGTGGAAGAAAATCTTCAACTTCTTAATCTTTTTATTGCCACTGCCGAAGAACGATACAAATACAATCAATCTGATCTTTCCACTATTTATAAAGCTCAGGCAAAAATTACTGATTTAAAAAATATGAAATCTATGCTACTTTCACAGAGAACAGAAAGCAATATAGGGTTGAATATTTTGATGAACCAAGACATCAATACTGCTTTCAATATTGATACAAGTATAACATTGAATAATTATGAAACGCTTCTTTTTGTTGACACTTCAACGATTAAGCGCAGCGATATTCTTTCCATAGAAAACTCCATCGCTTCCATGACTCTTAATCAGAAATACATGTCCTCTTTCAAAAAATCGGATTTCGGAATTAAAGCACAGCACATGCAGATGTATGGAATGCCTAACCAATTTTCTGTGATGGGAATGTTAACCATTCCCATTGCTCCCTGGTCTTCAAAAATGTATAAGTCGGAGGTAAAATCAATGGGATTTGAAATTTCTGCCATGCAGAAGGAAAAGGAGACTATGCAACTGATGGCTCTGAAAATGAGTTCAGAAAAATTAATCATGCTGAGATTTGAAAAGGAACAACTGAATAATTATGTAAGTGAAATTATCCCTTCGTATGAGAAAAATCTAGAAACATCTTTATTGGCATACAAACAAAATACTGGAAGTTTTTTCATACTGCTCGATGCATGGGATATGACGTTGATGAAGCAAATGGAATACTTAGATAAACTCAACAGTGTATTGAAGTTGCAGGCGGAATACGAATTTGAAACGGAGAAAAAATAAAATGAAAAAAATATTTCTACAAAGCATTATCATTCTTTTTTTTATTGTTGGATGCAACAGCAATAAAAATATGGAGGGCGATGAAATTAATACTATAAACGACATGCCGGGGATGAAAGCGCCTGCCCATCCGTCCGGCGGGGATGATATGGCTGGAATGAATCATCAACAGAAAAATTCAGATACCGGACTTCAAAATGTTTTAGCACCGGCAAACAAAACTGTTTTGTCGAATGCGGAAACAATTCATCCAAAAGTAAAAAATATTACGCAAACTGTTCATGCTTCGGGATTCATTGCCTTTGATGAAAGAAGAAATAACAAAGTTGCAGTTCGCATAGGAGGAAGGATTGAAAAATTGTATGTGAAACTAAATTATCAATATATCCATAAAGGGGATAAAGTGTTGGAGTTGTACAGCCCCGAATTAAATACTTACCAGGAAGAATACCTGCATCACCTGAAAACAAAAAGTGATACAAATCTACTTGAAGCAACAAAACAGAAATTAGAATTACTCGGACTTTCTGAAAAGCAAATCAGTGAAATTGAGACAAGTGGACAAACATTAAAATCAATCACTGTTTACAGTCCTTACGATGGATTTATTTTTTATGATTTTCAACAACAGAAAAATAGTTCATCTCAAAATGCTTATTCCGTTTCATCAGGCATGAATGGCATGGGTGGTGGAAGTAACACACAACAAGCAATCGCTTCAAATAAAATGCAGTCAACTGCGCGAATCAGTGAAGGTGATTATGTAACCAAAGGACAAACATTATTTGTACTGAACGATTGCGAAGAAGTGTATGCCATTGTTGCTTTTGATGTAAACGAAGGAGCAGAAATAAAGGCAAATCTTCCTGTGAAAATAAAAAGTCAATTGCTGCGTGGCGATTCCATTAATGCAAGCATCAATTTTATGGAACCCGCATTTAAAGAGGGACAAAAATTTATTCAGGCAAGAGTTTATTTGAAAAATGAATCGCTGAAATTAAAAATCAATTCCATTGTGAGCGCTGAATTGGAATCAAAAGGAAATTATCTCGTTGTCCCATCTTCTTCCATTTTGTCTCTTGGCAATAGAAAATTTGTTTGGCTGAAAAAAGAGAATGCACAAAAGGAAAACAAAATGTTACAGGCAACAGAAGTTACAGTGGGAAACGAAACAGATGGATACACTCAAATAATTTCAGGAATTACAGAGCAGGATGAAATTGCAAAGGATGCGGGCTACTTGCTTGATAGCGAAAGTTTAATTAAACCTGATGCAAAATGAAAACTGAAATTAAAATATTATCTGTTACAATTCTGTTTTTTCTTGTGGGATGCACTCAGAAAAAAGAAATAAAAGATGAGCATGCCGGAATGGATATGATGCCGAACATGGTGCAATTGACATCACACGAAAGTGCATTAATCAATCTTACAATTGACACCGCAAAAATAAAAACCATTTTTGAAACTTCTGATTTTGTCGGCACCGTTACCATTGATGAAAATAATCTCAGCAACATCAGTTCACGTGTGAATGGGAGAATTGAAAAATTATTTGTTCGAAATCCAGGTGAAGAAATTAAAAAAGGACAAGCACTTTATGCTGTTTACAGCGAAGAACTTTTATCCGATGAGAATGAATTTCTTCTTTCACTTGAACAGCAATTAAATTACACAGAGCAAATGAATACGGTTAATACTTTGGTGGAAGCATCACACAAAAAACTTTTACTATGGGGTTTGAGTGAAGCACAGATAATGGAATTAAAGCAGAATAAAAAAACATCGCCAACAGTAAATTATTACAGCAATGTAAAAGGATTTTTATCAGCATTGAATATCAGTGAAGGAGAATATGTTACTATAGGAACATCACTTTTTGGAATTGCTTCATTAGAAACCGTTTGGGTGAATGCCGAAATTTATCAGAATGAACTTTCTTATCTATTCCAAAACACTGAAATTGATTTGGAGTTTGATGCGTTACCCAATGAAACATATAAAGGACAAATCATTTTAAATCCTCCTGTACTTGATGCAGACAGAAAAGTTTCTTCCGTAAAAATTAGTGTGCAGAATACCAAAGGAAAAATAAAACCAGGAATGATGGCAACAGTTTCAGTTAGAAGAAATCAGAAAAAAACTCTTGTCATTCTCAAGTCATCTATTGTGCTGGGCAAAATGTCTACTGCTGTTTGGGTTCAATCATCTTCCGGAATGTTTGAGAAAAAAATGATTGAAACAGGAATAGAAAATAAAAACGAAATTGAAGTGATAAGCGGAATTTCGGAAGGTGACCTTATTGTTTCATCAGGCAGTTATCTTCTCAACAGTGTCTTTATTTTAAAGAATGGAGCGAACTCGATGGGGGGAATGAAAATGTAAAATTATTTATTAAATAGATAAAATAATTAGGTCTTACATATTGCAATTGTGGTTATGAAGAAAACATTATAAAATTAAATAAAATGAAAAATCAAAAAAGAACAACGGCAATGAAAATACTATTAGCTACTGATGGTTCTGCACATAGCAAAGCAGCAGTTGAGGAGGTGGCCCGCAGACTATTCCCGCCTAAAACAGAAATACGCATTATTTCTGTTATTGACAAGGCTGCATTATCTAGAAATATTGGATCAATGGGGGTGTTGGACGAATATTACGCAGAAGCAGAACGTAATGTGATTAAATGGGCTAAGGATGCAAATGAATATGCTGCAAATGTTTTGCGAAAAATAAATCCAACGTTAACCATAACAACTGTTGTTATTGAAGGTTCACCTAAAAGTGAAATCCTCAAAGAGGCCGAAAAATATGGAGCTGATTTGATTGTAGTTGGTTCGCATGGTGCTGGTGCTGTCGAACGTTTTTTGTTAGGTTCGGTTTCACATGCATTGGCATTACATGCAAAATGTTCTGTGGAGATTGTGCGTAAATAAAATATTCTGGTAACATAGTTACTGAAGAAAATTTTAAAATAAATAATTATGCATAAGTATGATGGATATCATTAAATATTAATTCAAAAAGTAGTGGTTTTTATTATGAAAATTATCAAAAATTTCTCAGAAATGCGATTCAGTATATTCTAAAATTAAAAGAAGTCAAAACGGACAAATCAATAATTTTAACGAAAGCAGCAAACAGAAAAGTAAAAAATGAAAATGATTAATGGATAATTTAACACACGTATATTAGTTGTAATCTTAAAGTAGCGATTTCAAATAAATTTATCCTTATAATGCCTGCAAATAATTTTCGCATAAAGGGTTTAACCCATGTTCAGGTGCTTGAGGCAAGGAAGAAATATGGGATCAATAAATTAGATTATAAAAAGGAAAATGTTTTTTTTGATGCTTTGAAACGAATAGTAAAAGAGCCAATGGTGATTTTATTATTGATGGCATCGTCTATTTATTTCATTAGCGGAAAAACAGGGGACGGAATTTTTCTGGGCTGTACCATTGTTTTGATTTCAATCATTTCATTGTATCAGGATTCGAGAAGTCGTAATGCCCTGGAAAGACTAAAAGATTTTACGCAACCAAAATGCAAAGTAATTCGCAATGGAAAGACAGAGGAAATAAAGAGCGAAGAGTTGGTGATTGGCGACTACCTGATGGTTGAAGAAGGTACTTCCATTACTGCCGATGGCATCATTGTTCATTCTAACGATTTTTCTGTAAACGAATCTATTCTTACAGGAGAATCTTTATCGGTTTATAAAGATTCAACAAAAGAGGATAATTTAATTTTTAGCGGAACAAACGTTGGGAGCGGATTAGCTATTGCTATCATAACTGCAATAGGTAATGCAACAAAATTAGGAAAAATCGGAAAAAACTTAGAGAGTATAAAGGAAGAAAAAACACCATTAGAATTACAGCTAAACAATTTTGTAAAAAAGATGGTTATTGCAGGAACAGTTGTTTTTCTAATTGTTTGGGCTATCAATTATTTTCATTCTTATAATTTATGGGATAGTTTATTAAAAGCACTCACACTTGCAATGAGTATTTTGCCTGAAGAAATTCCTGTTGCTTTCACCACTTTCATGGCGCTTGGGGCCTGGCGGTTGATGAAATTGGGAATTGTGGTTAAACAAATGAAAACCGTTGAAACATTGGGAAGCGCTACAGTGATATGTACCGATAAAACAGGAACAATCACAGAAAATAAAATGAGTCTGGCAAAACTTTATGTGCTTACTTCGAAAAAAATTTCTGATTCTGAAGATAAACTGAGTGAAGAAGAAAAAGAACTAATCGAGTTGGCCATGTGGGCAAGTGAACCAATTCCATTTGACGCTATGGAAGTTGCATTGCACAATGCATATCTGCAGATAGTGGTGACAGATGAAAGACCTCATTATAAAATGGTTCACGAATACCCATTGGGAGGAAAGGCACCAATGATGACCCATGTTTTTGAAAATAATTCAAGCATACGCATCATTGCCGCCAAAGGCGCACCGGAAGCATTGATGAACGTAAGTAACCTGACGAGTATTGAGAAAGAATTAATAGAAAATGCGATTAAAACTTTAGCAATTGATGGCTATCGCTTATTAGGAGTTGGGGAAGTAATTTTTAGCGGCAACAACTATCCTGCAACACAACAGGAATTTCAATTCACTTTTAAAGGCATTGTCGCTTTTTATGATCCACCAAAAAAAAATATTCAAAAAGTGTTACAAGATTTTTATACTGCCGGTATTTCAGTAAAGATTGTTACAGGCGACAATGCGCTTACTACTACAGCAATTGCCAAACAGATTGGATTCAGAGGTTATGAACAAAGTATAACCGGCGAGGAGCTGATAAAATTATCGGATAGTGAATTGCAAGAAAAGGTATTGAACATTAATTTATTTACCCGAATGTTTCCTGATGCAAAACTAAAAATCATCAATGCATTAAAAGCAAAAAATGAAATTGTTGCAATGACCGGCGATGGTGTAAATGACGGACCGGCATTGAAAGCTGCTCATATCGGTATTGCTATGGGTAAAAAAGGAACCGAGATTGCAAAACAAGCCGCTTCCTTAATATTATTGGAAGATGATTTATCCAAAATGGTGAGGGCAGTGGAGATGGGTAGAAAGATTTATACCAATCTAAAAAAAGCAATTCAATACATAATTTCCATACACATTCCAATTATTCTAACGGTTTTTATTCCGCTGGCCTTGGGTTGGATTTATCCAAATATATTTTTACCGATACATATTATTTTTTTAGAATTAATTATGGGACCTACGTGTTCAATTATTTATGAAAATGAGCCAATGGAAAAAAACGCAATGATTCAAAAACCTCGTCCGCTATCAACCACTTTTTTTAATTTGAAAGAACTAACTACTAGCATTATACAAGGTTTAATGATTACAGCAGGAACTTTAATTGTGTATCAATATTCAGTACACCAGGGTTTTAGTGAGTCACTTACCCGTACTATGGTCTTCACTGTTCTTATAGCTGCTAATATATTTCTAACTTTAGTTAACCGCTCATTTTATTATTCAATTCTCACTACTTTGCGCTACAAAAACAATTTAGTTTTACTTATTATCGGTATCACAATTGGAACAATGGGATTGCTTCTTTATGTTAAACCTTTGACAAGGTTTTTTAAATTCGAACATTTAACTTTATTTCAACTTTGGATTTCTGTTGGAATAAGTTTCTTATGTGTAATTTGGTACGAAGTAATAAAATGGAGGAAGAGGACAAAAAATATGAACAAGACAATGTAAACGCTTCTTTGGAAATAAAAAATATATAGTATGAAATTGATACCTGTAGCACACGAACTCATATCCAATATGAGGGCTATTTTTCAAATAAATAACTCTGACCTCAATTACCTTAACGAGGAACCGCTAAGGGCGGAGTTATTTAGTTCTTATCAGATGGAGCGTTTTGGCAAAGCATTGGCATATACTCATAAGTTGAGTACGAAACCTGCACAGGATCATCTACTCAAACGGCTTGCGGATAATGAAATCATTTTGCACAAAGTGCGTAAGCTTATTACAGATTCAATAAAAAGAAAAAATCAAATTACACCTGCAGCGGAATGGTTGATAGATAATTTTTACCTGATAGAAGAACATATCCGTAACGCAAAAAAACATTTTCCTAAAGATTATAGCGAAGATTTACCTCAGCTTTTAGATGGTGCATCTGCAGGACTGACGCGTATTTATGATATTGTACTTCAGATAATTTCTCATAGCGATGGTAGAATAGATATTGAGAGTCTGAGTAGTTTTGTGAATGCTTACCAAACAGTTACAAATTTAAAATTAGGTGAATTATGGGCCATACCTATTATGCTTCGCCTTGGACTTATTGAAAATCTCAGACGTGTTTCTGCAAGGATTGCAATTGACAGAGTTGATAGAAATCTTGCCGATTATTGGGCAACAAAAATGATTGAAACAGCAGAGAAAGATCCTAAAAACCTGATACTGATAATTGCAGACATGGCCCGATCCAATCCTCCGATGGTGAGTGCATTTGTATCTGAATTAACACGACAACTTCGAGGAAAAGGTCCCGATTTGGCAATGTCACTTAACTGGATAGAGCAGCAATTATCAGAAAGCGGATTGACAAGCATTGAATTGATTAATGCGGAAGTTCAAAAGCAAGCGGCAGATCAGGTTTCCATCAGTAACAGTATCGGCAGCCTTCGTTTATTGGGCGCAATGGATTGGCGTGATTTTGTTGAAATACATAGTATTGTTGAACAAACACTTCGTGAAGATAATGGTGGAATTTATGGTTTAATGGATTTCTCTACACGCGACAGGTACCGGCATGTTGTGGAGCATATTTCAAAAAAAAGCAAATCATCAGAGCATGATGTTGCTCGAATAGCAATAAAGTTAATGCATGAAAATGCTAACAGCAATGAAAATGATAATCGCACCTCACATGTTGGTTATTACCTGATAGGAGAGGGCGTGATACAAACAAAAAAGCTGGCGAAAATGCAAGTGTCGTTTACTGAAAGTATGAGACAAATTCTACAGAGGCATTCTTTCACTGTGTATTTAACTTTTATTCTAATATTCACAATAGCCATAAGTGCAGGTATTTTAATACGAGTGCATTCGGATACAAACAATAGTTGGCTTCTTTTAACAATAGCTTTTCTTTTATTTTTATGTGCAAGTCAGCTTGCAATATCTATTGTCAACTTTTTTTCTACTTTATTAGTTAAGCCGCATTTGTTGCCAAGAATGAATTTCTCACATGAAATTCCTCCGGATTGCCGCACGTTGGTTGTAACTCCGGTAATGCTCACTAATTCTGAGGAAATAGACAACTTGGTTGAGGCCCTAGAAGTACGTTTCCTGGCAAACAGAAGAGACAATTTACATTTTGGTTTACTGACAGATTTTACGGATGCTTCACAAGAAACACTACCTGAAGACCAGGCAATCGTAGATTTTGCACAGCAAAGAATTGAAGAACTAAATAAAAAATATGGGCGAGAAAAAAGCGATTTGTTTTTTCTTTTTCATCGCCCGCGACATTGGAATTCCCAGGAGAATGCATGGATGGGTTATGAAAGAAAACGTGGAAAACTTTCTGAATTAAATTCATTGTTACGCGGACATTCAAAAGAACGTTTTTCACTTATTGTAGGTGATCAATCCATTTTTCCACATATAAAATACATAATTACTCTTGATGCAGATACACAACTACCATTAGGTACAGCCTGGAAATTAATTGGATCGATGGCTCATCCTTTAAATCGTCCATGGTACAGTGAAAAAAAGAAACGGGTAACGAAAGGTTATGGTATCCTTCAGCCACGGATAACAGTTAGCTTACCGGATATCACTGGTTCGTTATACACCCGTATGCATGGAAATGAGCCTGGCATTGATCCGTATACCCGTGCATCTTCAGATGTATATCAGGATTTATGTGCGGAAGGTTCCTTTATTGGTAAAGGAATTTATGACATAGACACTTTTAAAAAAGTACTTGATGGAAAATTTTCTGAAAATGGTATTCTAAGTCACGACCTTTTGGAAGGGTGCTATATACGATCAGGTTTGTTGAGTGATGTACAATTGTTCGAAAAATATCCGGCCAGCTATCGTGCAGATATGAAAAAGAACTCACGTTGGGTTAGAGGGGACTGGCAGATTTTCTCCTGGTTTTTACCTGTTGTACCGGGCCCTGGAAGACATTGGTATAAAAATCCAATTTCAAGATTATCCCGCTGGAAAATATTTGACAATATCAGGCGTAGTCTTATTCCTGCGGCACTTACTGTGCTGATTTTACTCGGATGTATTGCAATGCATTCTTTCATTGTATGGATAATTGCAGTTTCTGGGATTATTATTGTTCCGATTATAATAACTTCCATCTGGGATACTATCAGGAAACCTAAAGATGTCATATTAACCCATCATATCAAAAACTCAGTACGTAGCATTTTAGAGATTTTCATAAAAACCTTATTTACGATTATCTGCTTGCCTTACGAAGCATACTCCAATTTGAGAGCAATAGCACGTACGGTATGGAGAATGCTTATTACAAGAAAAAAACTTCTTGAATGGAACCCTTCAGCTAATGAAGAAATTGATAACCAAACAAGTTTAACAGCATCTTATTCTTCCATGTGGTTTGAGCCTTTTCTTGCCTTAGTAGTTTTTGTTTATTTAGTTATTTATTCCCCGATAAATCTAATCATAATAGGACCCATATTACTCCTATGGCTCATTGCACCCTTTGTCACCTGGTGGATAAGTAAACCATTGGCGAAGCAGGTTTCCTTACTTAGTGAAGAACAAAATATTTTTCTACTTAAAATAGCAAGAAAAACATGGAGCTTCTTCGAACGTTTTGTAGGTCATGAAGACAACTGGTTACCCCCTGATAATTTCCAGGAACAGCCGGTGGTTTTAATAGCACATCGCACATCTCCTACAAACATTGGTCTCTCCCTGCTTGCCAATGTAAGTGCCTGCGACTTTGGATACATTACAACAAAACAGCTTATTGATCGGACAACAAAAACAATAAGCACGTTGAATAAAATGGAGCGATATAAAGGACATTTTTATAATTGGTACGATACAGAAACATTAAATCCATTATTGCCAAAATATATTTCCACTGTGGACAATGGAAACCTTGTTGGACATCTGCTTGTATTGAGACAAGGTTTAATGGCTATTCCTCATCAAAAAATTCTTGATTTAAAATTATTTAAAGGACTTCGGGATACTCTGCTTGTTCTTACCGACACATTAGAAGAAAAAAATATTGAGCTACTTCAACAATTTAAGAGTGATTTGGAAAAAGCATGTAGTTCTGATTTAGTTACACATCATGAAGTAAAATTTTACATAGAAGTATTAACGAAAAGCTTCCTCCCTATTCTTGAAAAACTTAATAATGATCCGGAGAGCGAAACGTATTGGTGGAAGCAAATGCTTAATAAGCAATTGGAACAGGTGAATGAAGAGTTGCAAATTTTTTCACCCTGGTTTTTGTTAACGAGTGCTCCGGTTAAGTTCATGGATTTTGTTTCTCTGAATGCAAATTCAACATTGAAAGAATTATTAATTACAGAACGGCAATTACAAGTAGAAGTGGAACTTCGGCAAGATGCGAACAATACTTCCGGTGAAAGCGAATGGCTTGATTTGTTTCAAACTTCTCTTGCCACATCAATTAGCAAGTTGGAGGAGCGAATTACTTCAATAGAATATCTTGCGCAACAATGCAATGAGTTGGCGGAAATGGAATGGGATTTCCTTTATGACAAAGCCAGCAATCTGTTTACCATTGGTTACAATGTACAGGAACATCATAGTGATGTAAGTTTTTATGATCTCCTGGCATCCGAAGCCAGATTATGCACATTCATTGGCATTGCGCAAGGAAAATTACCCGAAGAGAGTTGGTTTGCATTGGGTCGTTTACTAACCAACGTAGATGGAAATCCAATTCTTCTTTCCTGGAGTGGTTCCATGTTCGAATATCTTATGCCGCTTTTAGTAATGCCTACTTATGAAAATACACTCTTAGACCAATCCTGTAAAGGAGCGGTAGAATGGCAGATAGAATACGGGAAACGGACTGGTCTGCCATGGGGAATTTCAGAGTCCGGTTACAATATGATAAATGCTAATTCCAATTACCAGTATCGTGCATTTGGCGCTCCCGGTCTGGGATTGAAACGTGGTCTTGAAGAAGATTCTGTAATTGCACCATACGCGTCTACACTTGCTCTGATGGTATCGCCCGAAAAAGCTTGTGAAAACCTTGAGCTGCTTTCCGAAAAGGGATATGAAGGACGACACGGATTTTATGAAGCCATAGATTTTACACCATCGCGTTTACAACGCGGACAATCCAGCGCTATTGTTTATTCGTTCATGGCACATCATCAGGGAATGAGCCTACTATCATTGGCATATCTACTTCTTGATAAACCCATGCAAAAACTATTTGAAGCGGAGCCACGGTTTAAGGCAACACTTTTATTACTTCAGGAAAGAATTCCAAAAGCGACAACCTTTTTTGCTCACACCACAGACATAACAGATATTAATTATGCAGCGAGCGGCACAGAAACAAGAATAATCAATACTCCGAATACTTCTATTCCTCAGGTACAATTACTATCGAATGGCAGATATCATGTAATGGTAACAAATGCAGGTGGTGGCTACAGTCGCTGGAAAGACCTTGCTGTTACACGGTGGCGCGAGGATGGGACCTGCGATAATTGGGGAACATTTTGTTATATACGCGATTTGAACAATGAAACTTTCTGGTCAAATACACATCAACCAACACTAAAAAAAGGAGAAAAATATGAAGCTGCATTTTCTCACGGTCATGCTGACTTTCGCACTACCAATAACGACATAGAAACACATACAGAAATTGTCGTGTCTCCTGAAGACGATATAGAAATGCGAAGGGTGCGCATAACAAACCGTTCTGACATTCGGAGAACTATTGAGGTTACAAGTTATGCAGAAGTAGTACTTGCATCTGCCGCATCTGATTTGATTCAGCCTGCATTCAGCAATCTCTTTGTGCAAACAGAGATCATCCCCCGTAAACATTCAATCCTTTGCACACGCAGACCGCGCTCAGCTGAAGAACAACCACTATGGCTTTTTCATTTAATGACGTTACAGGGAAAAGAGGCTGAAGAAATATCTTATGAAACTGACCGAATGGAATTTATTGGTCGTGGAAATACAATCGCGAATCCACAAGTGATGAACAAGTCAGGTCCGCTTTCCGGAAATCAAGGTTCAGTCTTAGACCCTATTGTTGCAATACGATATAAAATAACTATTGAGCCTGAAGAAACTGTTACCATTGATATGGTTATTGGTATTGCAGAAACTAAAGAAGTTTGTCAGAGCCTGATTAATAAATGCCAGGACAAACATTATAAAGACCGTGTGTTTGAACTGGCCTGGACGCATAGTCAGGTAGTGCTCAGACAAATCAATGCTTCGGAAGCAGATGCGCAATTATATGGCCGGCTTGCAAGTTCCATTCTGTTTATGAATTCTGCATTCCGTGCTGACACTTCCATTCTTATCAATAATCGTAGAGGGCAGTCCGGTTTATGGGGCTACTCTATCTCCGGTGATTTACCTATTCTTCTATTGAGAATTGAAAAGCAAACCAATATGTTTTTGGTCAAACAACTTGTACAGGCGCATGCTTACTGGCGCTTAAAAGGGCTCGCTGTTGATCTGGTAATCTGGAACGAAGAGCATAGTGGTTACAGACAGGTATTTCAAAATGACATTCAGGCTCTTATTCCTTCCGAATTAGTTGATCGTCCGGGCGGTATTTTTGTTAGAGCTTCAGATCAGATATCAAACGAGGATCGTATATTATTTCAAACAGTAGCACGTATTAATATTTCCGACAATGGTGGAACCTTAGCTGACCATATTAAACGTAAACCGCTTGCAAAATTGGTGATCCCTTATTTCACACCGATACCGACGGTTGAACTTATAACAACATCTATTCCTTTACCAAAAGATCTGATCTTTTTTAATGGGTTAGGAGGCTTCTCCTCTGATGGCAGCGAGTATGTTATAGTGATTGAAGACAAAAACAGGACGCCTGTTCCCTGGTCAAATGTAATTGCGAATCCTGATTTCGGAACTGTTATTACAGAAAGCGGAGCAGCATATACCTGGACTGAAAATGCACATGAAATACGGCTTACGCCCTGGAATAATGATCCTGTAAGTGATTTAGGCGGAGAAGCTTTTTATCTAAGGGATGAAGAGAGCGGACATTTCTGGTCAACTACTCTTCTTCCTGCAGGAGGTCAATCACCTTACATTACACGTCACGGATTTGGCTATAGTATTTTTGAACATATTGAAGACGGAATTTATTCAGAAATGTTAGTGTATGTAGATATTGAATCAACTGTTAAATTCAATGTATTAAAAATACGTAATCAATCCGGCAGATCGCGTAAGCTTTCCGCTACAGGATATATAGAGTGGGTTCTTGGCAATAACAGAATGAAAACCGCTATGTATATCCATACTGAAATTGATCCTGAAAGTGGGGCACTTTTTGCAAAAAATCCATACAGTACTGAATTTCTCAACCGTGTGGCATTTTTTGATGTTGATTATTTAAAAAAATCTTTTACTGCCGATCGTACTGAATTTATTGGTCGCAACGGTACATTGAAAAATCCAGATGGAATGTTGCGGCAAAAACTTTCCGGAAAAATAGGACTAGGATTAGATCCCTGTGCAGCCATTCAAGTTCCTTTTGATATAGCAGATGGTGAAGAACTGGAGATTTTTTTCAGACTTGGCACAGGAAAAAATTCGCATGATGCAAGTGCAATTGCCCGGCAATTCAGGGGAAGTGTTGCCGCACATGATTCATTTGAAAAAGTAAAAAACTTTTGGAAACATACTGTTGGCGCTTTGCAGGTGGAAACTCCTGAACCAGCTATTAATATTATTACAAACGGATGGCTCACCTACCAAACTCTTTCATCCCGGCTTTGGGGGCGCAGTGGATTTTATCAATCAGGAGGAGCATTTGGGTTTAGGGATCAGTTACAGGATGTGTTGTCATTACTTCATATTGTGCCACAGCTTGCGCGCGAACAAATTTTGCTTTGTGCATCACGCCAATTTAAAGAAGGTGATGTACAACATTGGTGGCATCCGCCAATCGGTCGCGGTGTTAGGACAAGATGCTCAGATGATTTTCTTTGGTTGCCTTTTGCAACCTCTCTTTACATTTTACACACCGGAGACTACGGGGTGTTGGATGTATCCTCTACTTTTCTGGAGGGACGTGAATTAAACCCGGGAGAAGAATCTTATTATGATCTCCCTATTCAATCCCGTAAATCTGCTAACCTTTATGATCATTGTGTTCTAGCAATCAAACATGGATTTAATTATGGCGAACATGGACTACCATTAATTGGTACCGGAGATTGGAATGATGGTTTTGATAAGGTAGGCAAAGATGGAAAAGGAGAAAGTGTATGGATGGCATTTTTTCTTTATGAGATACTAACTCGATTTGCAGAAATTGCAAGTTTACGTAAAGATTCAACATTTGCTGATGAGTGTAAAAAACAAGCACAGCAATTAAAAGAAAACATTGATAAACATGCCTGGGACGGTGAGTGGTACAAGCGTGCATGGTTCGATAATGGATCGCCGCTTGGATCTTCAGGAAATGAAGAATGTAAGATTGATTCCATTTCCCAAAGTTGGTCTGTTTTATCAGGTGCGGGAGATGCCACACGTGCGCATTTAGCCATGGAATCGGCATATAAAAAACTTGTACAAAAAAATGTCGGCATTATTCAATTATTAGATCCACCATTCGATAAGTCTGAACTAAATCCGGGTTATATAAAAGGATATGTACCGGGAGTAAGGGAGAATGGCGGACAATACACACATGCTGCAATATGGATGATAATTGCTTTTGCCAAATTGGGCGATTACAAACGGGTGTGGGAATTACTGAACATGATCAATCCGGTTAACCATGGCAAAACTTCCGATACAATTGCCATCTACAAAGTAGAACCTTACGTTGTAGCGGCAGATGTTTATGCTTGTGCGCCACATGCCGGGCGGGGTGGATGGACATGGTACACTGGTTCTGCAGGATGGATGTATCGTCTAATTACAGAGTCCTTTCTTGG
>JANLOW010000076.1:0-2652 GCA_031366785.1 Bacteroidota bacterium
TCTATGTAACGGTTGAATGCCATCGCTGCTGTCCGGGCGAAGATCATACAAAGAATTACTTTCAGAAAAAGCGTACCATTAAAATGTTGGCCCGGTTGTGCAATACCCAGACAAAAACCGATGACGGCAAATGGCAATGCAAAAACAGTATGACTGAATTTAATTAAAGAAAGATAAGTTTTGACGGTTGAAATCACATTTCAAAGATGTGATGCGAAAATAGGTAAAAGTTTTTTGAAAATAATTATAAAGAACTTCATAGATCTTTGTGCTCTTTGTGTTTATGCTTTTGTGACCTTTGTGGTTAAAAACCAAGGTTGGATTTAACCACAAAGGTCATAAAGGTTTATGCACAAAGTTCACAAAGGAATTACGATCTTTTTAAATTAGAGCACAACCAACTTTGTTGTTTTAACGGATTTGCCGTCTAGTATTAATGAGCCTAAATAAATACCGCTAGTGAGATTGTTTTGTAAATCGAAAGAAGTTGATATTTCTTTTAATTTTATTTTCTTTACAGTTTCTCCAAGAATATTTTTAATTTCTAACGTAGCTGATTTATAAGAAACAGAAGAGAGATCATACTGAACATTGATTTTGTCAAAGGAAGGATTCGGAAAAAATCCAAAGTCTATCGAATTTAAGTTTTCGAAATCCTTAATTCCAACACTGCATCCTTTCACCACTCCATAGCCATTTATTTTTCCATATCCCCAATTATTATTCGGAAGATTATCACCAGTATCTCCATCTCTGTCGGCGCAATTTATAACGGCAGCTTTTACTTCTGACCACGAAGCTTGCGGGTTTTTCTGAAGATACAATGCCGCAATACCTGCTACAACCGGAGAAGCCATAGATGTTCCGCTACTACGTTTATGTTTTTTTCCTGCCGCTACTTTTTCCGGTTCAATGGAAGAAAGAATATTCAACTCACTTTGCACACCGCACGATAAAACCCATTCACCTGTTGCTGTGATATCCGGTTTTATCCGGCCATCGCGTGTCGGTCCTTTACTTGAGAAAACTGACAATCTTCCAGGATGTAAGGAAGTATCACGTGTTATTGCAAAATTGGAATTCGTATAATAATTCCTGTTTGTATATGAACCAACGGTTATAACTTTATCACTGCATGTAAAACTGCTTACAATCGTTTGATCGGTATTCGGTTTTTTATAATGACGAATGGCACTAAGTGAATTAGTATCCGGAAGGTTATCAAAAATCATATCAAAACTCCATGCATCCAAACGACCCGATCCTGTCGTTAATAGTTTCCAGAAATATCTGCTGGTATCATTTCCGTTTACATTCACCAATGAATCCGGATAAATAGCATATTCAAAAGAATAACGCCCACCCCAGTTTTCAATTAAACTTTGTACAATACCTAATCTTGCTCCACCACTGTAAATAGTATCTGTAACAATCGTTCCTTCAACAGATGTTGTATCTGAAAAAGGAAGTGTCATAATACTTGTATAAGTGTTATTAACTCTGTCAACACCAATGGCACAATGCATTCCGGCATAATCGGCCGAATCACACCAACCTTGAATGTAAATCGAATTGCTGGAAAATTGCATCCATGTAAAAGATGTATCAGCAGTAAGATTGTATCCCAGATGCAGCGGTGCATTCCCCGCATTTCCAGCGGCACAAACAACAACATGTCCGGGTGACGAGGTGATAAGGTTTTCTATAGCTTCTGCTTGAATATCTTTTGCATCATGTGAACCGAAATAGGTACCTAAGCTGATATTAATTACAGCCGGTTTTCCCATAGCATCAGCACGATCGAAGATATATTTAATCGCATCAACAAGATTTGAAAGAAAATCATTGTCGGGTTGTGTCAGATTCATTTTTACAATTATCAAATCTGACTTCGGAGCAACACCTTTGTAGTTATTTAGAGCAAGACCATTACCTGCTGCAATACCTGCAACGTGAGTCCCATGGCCGAAAGCACCATCATGATGTTGTGTAGCAGTATCAATTTGATTTCCTATAAATTCTTTGCCGTAACCATAAGGTTGAGCCTGAGTAGCAGAATTTATATTTACTATTGCCTGATCCCAAAGAAATTTAATACGCGTTTGTCCAAACTCATCACGGAAATCCGGATGCGTATAATCGATACCTTCATCAATGATGCCCATAACTACACCTGTGCCATCATATCCTTGTGGCAGATTGAAACCGTTTTGAACTTCTATCACATGATTTTTTACAATCATCTGATCATTCATTGGCTGCAATCGAAGATCATTACTTTCAATACTTTTAATTTCTGCAAAGGCAGCTAAATCGGTGATCTTACTCAGAGGAAGACGTATCGCTGCTATCGCACCGGCTGCATATTTAAAAGTTCCGCCGAGCGCTTCTGTTTGCTGACGAATAACATTTATATCACCTTTCACAAATAAGGAAATTTCCCTGTCTGTATTTCTGCTAATGGCAAGTTTTTGCTGCAAAGCGAAATTCATTTTCACCTTCTGTCCTTTAACAGCCAGCGTCGAAATCATTAAAAAGATAAGTATTCTGTTCATCAGTATTTTTATTGTTTAATATGATACAGAAGAAAGGAGTTATTGTTTTGACAGAATTCTTCAAAAACTGTCAAATACGGATAGAATAATTCACCTT
>JANLOW010000080.1:0-3945 GCA_031366785.1 Bacteroidota bacterium
GGATGGTAAAGTACAGGATAATGAAACGCCGTGTCAAATGGATGTATACGTTTATAAGATCGATATTTTAGATCTTCAGGGAGTTGAACATAATTACGTCGGACGCATCAGCCTTGTCCGATAATACTGAAATCTATTTACAATAAACTATTAACGCTTTTTTCTAAATAAATTTTCCATCGACCTTACCCTTTTTCTCAGCTTCAGAGCTAATAAGGAATTAAAGAAGTAAAAAAAAGAAGGGATTAGACGCACAACTGTTCGTTAACGCTCCACTTTGCTACGAAGAACAAAATTTCATTTAAGCACTGAACCGCCAATTTCTTGTACGTGCTATTAGCGGTTCGTTGTTTTTTCGGTCGTATGGCTTCTATCCTCAGGCTGATGTCCTTGTGCGTTGGCTTGGTAGCTCTTTTGCTTTTTTTTTGGGCTTTTCTGTGTCGGCAAAAAAATGCAAATGTGCTACAAAAAGCGTTGGATTTATTCACAGTAAATTCGAACAGTTTTCAATCTGAGTTTAACTTAATCCGTTTCTCGCTAATAATTGTTGCAGTATTCGTTCCTCTTATAGCTATTTTATGAGTTAAAAGAATGTCCTGAATTGATAAATCACCGTGAAAAATAGTACTGTTAAATTCTTCAATAAGGTTTGGAAAAGATACAATTGCCCAAACTCTCCTATCGTGTGCAATAATTCCTTTCTCTCTGAAATATTTTACAGTTTCAATAATTTGGTCGGTCATTTTGTTGGGATATCCTCGATTTTCTCTGAATGCAGCTACTCTATCGTTTGCATATTTGTTTTCAATAAACAAAATCCAATCAGTTTCGTCACATCTGTCAGGGAAAAGTACACATTCACATTGTTCACTGCAATTTCCTATATCAATTGGCAATGCATTATCTTTAAATCCATCAAAACATACTAATATTTTTTTTGGGTTTGCTATATGAACGCATTTAATATCATTAGGCTCATCAGAAAATAAAACAACACCTCTATTATTGATAGTTTTGGGGTAGTCAGCAATGTATAGATTGAGATTAGAATGTGTCGTTAAATTATGTAACGGTAATTTCTCTGCTATTCTTGTCTTCATATTGCAAGATGATTTAGCATCTCATAATATTCGTCCATCACTTCATTCATAATGCTATTAAAATAATTTTTGCTAATGGTTCCGGTTTTTTCGTCTTGAATGGATTTTAAAGTTCCTTTATTTTCTTCAATTTCCCAAACTGAAACTGATTTTGGGTCAATCCAAGATTGATTGCTTTTTAACTCGCTTTGCTCCTCTTTCGGCATATTATCTTTAACCAAATAACCCATCATACAATTGTTAAGTGCATACAATATAAAAGGACTATGAGTAGTAAGCAACAATTTATGGTCTCGCTCCTTACCATTCAATAATTTGAGCATATAATAAACTAAATCTCGTTGTGTTTTAGGATACAAATTTTGTTCTGGCTCTTCAATGATAATACTTGAAAAATGATAACTTATTCGAGCTTCTATATTTTTTGCTAATTGCTCCATTTCAACAGTGTTAAGAGGCGATTTATTTTCTTCGATTTTTTTTATAATATCTGTTTGTCTTTCTTCATTATCCATTTTTTTTATGAAATCTTTTACATAAAATTTGATTAATTTTTCTATTTCATCTTTTTCATCAACAGACCCTATTGCTTTTTCATTATATAGTCCTTTAGTTAGATAATCCAATAACAAAAGCAGGGGGAGTACAGATTGTAATCCGCTGGATGCATTATTTAATAAAAGCTCTTTTTTATTTTCATTTAAAATTAATATATCTGAATCTTTGTCTTGCATATGATAATATGAAATCCCAAGATTTAATATTGGAAATTTATTGTCTTGAGTATATTTTTTCTTAACCTCATACCAATCATATAAAAAATTCATAATGTTATCATCATTTGTCCTTTTGTATTTTCCAAGGTTTGGAATTGCGGAAACGAAATTTCTTTCTGCTGGTATATATATATTCTTACTATTGAAAAATAATGTATTTAATTCACCATTTAATTTTTTTATCTCTTGTTTATTTGAAGCCCCTTTATAAGAAATATGTACAGAATTACTCTTATACTCTATTAAAGAATCTTTGCTAAAATATACTTTACTTACTCGATGAAATTCTATAAATTGGTCAGAGAAATCGTATTCAAATTCCCCATCTAAAATAAATCGCTTTTCTACCCACTGACAATAGCTGATTGTTTTTGCGATTGTACTTTTCCCACTACTCTGTGGCCCCATTATTACATTAACTTTATTCAAATCTAATGTAACATCCTTTATTGGTCCGACATTCCGAATTGTTATAGTATTCATTTGTTAATTGTTTAATATTTAGCTTTAATAATTTGCGAATTTAATAATCTTTTTGTCCACCGTCAACGAAAGAGTCTGCAGAGGACTTTATTTTATGAATAAAGCTCGTCAATCGTTTTCAATGGCTCTAAACTACGTTTTTCAAACCATTTTCTGTCTATAAATTTTTCAGAATTGTCCACGGTCTGCTTGTCGGGTGGTGAGTGGGCTTGGGTGCGGTCGGATAAAATTAAATGTTTTTTCGTGCGGTTGCATAGTGCGAATTTCAATTGGAAAAAATATTGCAAATACGGGAACAAGCAAAATCCCAAGTCCGAAACCTGAAAATAAAGTAAGTGCAGAACGAAGTAATGCTGTTATGCAAATTATTATGTAATCCAGAGTTTTATTTTTAAAATCGTAAATATCGTGTTGCACTTACTCTTATTCCAAGTTGGAATTCATCAAACTGTTTGTCATTTGCTGTTAAGATGGTAGGCGAACCATTCAGAAAATGTTTTGCATATTCTAAATGAAAGCTGACAAGTTTATTTGTGAATGGTAGATTGTAATTGATTCCAAATCTAATTGCCTGTTCGGTTGCGGATGCTGTTGGATTGTTCAGTGTAACTAAATCGTAACGAATAAAAGGAACAAGGTCGCCAAAATATTTTTTGTCAAATACTTGAAATTGGAACTGCACGTATCCACCTGCAACATTTAATTTTTGGTCGGAGTAGTTGGAATAAATTATTTCATATTCCAAAGTGAAAAAATGTTTGCCGATGGTGTTGGTGTAATCTAAATTATTTTCAAGAGTGAATTTATTTCCTGTGGCTGGAGTGTTGCCAAGCGGAATATTGTCAATGCCTGATATGAGTGTAAAATTTTTGTCGGAAATATTTGCTGTGTTGTCAATGGCAAAACCAATGTTTAATTTTTGATTGGTGCTGTCGGTTGGTTGTAAAATGGATTCGGTAATTTTTATTGCCTGTGCATTCCAAAACTGATACATGGGTTTGTCCTGATTGAGTGAGCCGCGATTGTCTTGCAATGATGCTTGCAGAAAAGTTTTTTTGCAGAGTTGCGATTGAACTTGAAATCCCCATTGTGTTCCAAAACTGTTTGTGCTGCCGTGCTGTTCTAAAATTAAACTTCGGTTGATGGTTGGTAAATTTCCTGATGATAAATTATCTTCCCGTGAAAGTATGCAGGTGTTTTCTCCAAACAAAACACGAAACTTGATTGGGTCTTTTGCATTTTGAAATGAGATGAAAAGATTTTCCCAAATCTTGAAACGTTTGCTGTCCTGAAAAAAATTGTTGTCGGTAAAATCTACTTCATACACTAATGCGGTGCGAAATTTATTTCCATTTATTTTGAAAGGATAACTCGGCAAAAAAAATTCCATACCCTGCCTTGCTCTTCGCCAAACGGGGAATTGATTGGGAGAAAATAATCTTTCGGCAAAAGCCCATGTTGTCCATTGAAAATCGCCTTTTTTAAATTGAAGCCCTGCATCTGGGTTGTAATGAAATGCTTTGCTGCTGTCTTGTGCACTTGCAGTAAAACAGTATAATATAATTGAAAACAAAAAAAGTTTTCTC
>JANLOW010000115.1:0-3706 GCA_031366785.1 Bacteroidota bacterium
ATGAATGAAGATAAGAGTAGTAATAAAAAGGATTTCCGCCATAAATTTATGGGGGAAATCCTTTTATAAAATAAACAAAAAATCTGATTTATTTTTTTCAAAATCTAACCGGCAATGGGGAGAACCGGAAAAAATTGTTCAATCTTAGTTAGTTAGCACTGGTTCTTGCTCGAGAAGTTCATCATAGAAATCGGAGCATGCGGATACAAAATCACTATCGTCTTCAAAAGTCTGGAATTGTAAAACCGGCTTATTTGCTTTTTTTAGAAAAGCATCGACGGTTACATTTTTCTCATCATTTCCTTTGACAATTCCATCACACCATTTCATAGCTGCAATATCAATATTAACCATTGTTGGATCTTTGTAAAGTTTAAGATCATCAGCCGTAACACCATCCATTTTCATTTTTTTAACGAGATTAGGAGACATTGTTTCTTCAAATTCCTGAGAATAAGAAGAATAAACGACACGACTATTTTTAAACATAGGATCATCTTTATATCCTGTTTTCACGAAGAAAGGAATTAAAGAAGTCATCCAGCCATGGCAATGAATAACATCAGGAGCCCAGCCTAGTTTTTTAACTGTTTCGAGAACTCCGCGGCAGAAAAACACCATTCTGTCTTCGTTGTCTTTATGAAATTTTTTCTTGGCATCACGAAAAACTGATTTACGCTGAAAATATTCTTCATTATCTATAAAGTATACTTGCATTCTGGCACTTTGAATAGAAGCTACTTTAATAATCAATGGATGATCAGAATCGTCGATGATAAGATTCATACCGGATAAGCGAATTACTTCGTGTAATTGATTGCGTCTCTCATTGATTAAACCGAAACGTGGCATGAAAGTCCGGATTTCTTTCCCCCTCTCTTGAATACCCTGAGGTAGATGACGGGCGATTTTTGATATTTCTGTCAACTCAAGGAAGGGTGTAATTTCCTGGGAAACAAATAAAACTTTTGCTTTCTTCATTCTTGAGGTTGGATTTATAAATTTGACGCAAAGATAAGCTTTTTGAGGCAGTCCTTCAAGCCTTATATTGACTGAAGGAACGAAAAAGAGGGCTTATTTATTCATTTTTGCAATTATTATTGATGTAATACATTGATAATTAGAAGCCAAGCGTTCAATATCAACTAAAATAAATAAGATCATTTTAAACGAACATAAAATGCTAATAATTAATAAAATCAGTGAATTGACAGTTTCTTTAGAAGAAAGTAGAAGCCTGAAAAAGAAAATCGGCTTTGTTCCAACGATGGGAGCCTTGCATGAGGGTCATATATCTCTTGTAAACAGAGCAAAAAAAGAAAATGACATTGCAGTTATTAGCATATTCGTTAACCCAACTCAATTTAATAATCCTGAAGATTTAAAAAATTATCCCCGAACACCCCAAGAGGATGAAAAGATGTTGAGAGAAAATAATGTGGATATTATTTTCTCTCCACTTGTGGAGGAAATTTATAATCCTGATACTATTAAGAAAAATGTTTTAGAGTTGGGTAAGATTGCGGAAGTGATGGAAGGTATTCATCGCCCGGGTCATTTTAATGGGGTTGTACAAATTGTTTCAAAATTATTTGAAATTGTTAAACCACAAAAAGCTTATTTTGGTGAAAAAGATTTTCAACAGTTGGCAGTCATTCGTTTAATGGTCAATAAAATTCGTTTTCCGGTTGAAATTATTGCATGCCCAACGGTAAGAGAAAAAAGCGGATTGGCAATGAGTTCCAGAAACCTGAAACTTTCAAAAAAAGGGTTGCAAGATGCTGTAGAAATTTCTAAGACATTATTTTATGTAAAAGAAAACTGGAAAAAATTTAAGTCTGCTGATATAAAAGAGAAAGCTATTCAAATGATTGAATCTTCGGGAAAATTAAAAGTTGAATATGTCGAAATTTCGGAAGAAGAATCTTTGCAACCGGTAAATGAGTGGAATCCTAAAAAACATATCCGATGTTTTGCCGCAGTTTATTGTGAAGATATCCGATTGATTGATAACATACAATTGTCTTGATGTGGTTAAAGGTTATTATAAAGAAAAACGAATGTTTTAAAGCCTGCAAATTTAAATCTTTAATATTATCGAAATTAGATTTTGTTATTTTTGAAATTGCTTCTAAAAACCAATAACTAAAATCTAAAATCTAAAATCTAAAAACTAATATCTAATTTCTAATATCTAATTTCTAATAACCAACTTCCCTCAATGAAAATCTACCTCGATTACAATTCAACTACGCCGGTAGATAAACGTGTCTTGGAATGTATGCTTCCTTTTTTTACTGATAAATTCGGTAATGCGGCAAGTAAAACTCATTCGTATGGTTGGTTGGCAGAGGAAGCTGTGAAGAATGCAAGAAAACAAGTTTCTGATTTTTTAAATTGTGGTGAAAGCGAAATTGTTTTTACATCAGGAGCTACTGAAGCAATAAATCTCGGAATCAAAGGAGTTGCAGAGGCCTATAGTACAAAAGGGAAACATATAGTTACTATTTTAAGTGAACACAAAGCAGTGCTTGATACCTGCAAGCATCTCGAAAAACAAGGATTTGAAATAACACTATTGCCGGTGTTAAAAGATGGGGCAATAGATCTATTACAGTTAGATTCTGCAATTCGTCCTGACACAATTCTTGTTTGTGTAATGCTCGCAAATAATGAAACGGGAGTTATTCAGCTAATTAATGAAATTGCAGATATCACTCACAAAAAGGGATCTTTAATATTTACTGATGCAACGCAGGCTTGCGGTAAAATAAGAACAGATGTAAATGAATTGAATGCTGATCTTTTGTGTCTTTCCGCACATAAAATTTATGGACCAAAAGGAATTGGTGCATTATATATAAGAAGAAAAAATCCACGTGTTACTCTTATAGGTCAGATTGATGGCGGAGGTCATGAAAAAAATCTTCGAAGCGGGACATTAAATGTACCAGGTATCGTGGGACTAGGTAAAGCCTGTGAACTTGCAGGAGAAAATTATTGGGAAGAATCTTCACGTGTTTCTTATTTAAGAACAGTACTTGAACAGAAACTCACAGAGAATGGAAAAGTTTTTATTAATGGAAGTATTAAAAACAGACTTCCGAATACATCAAATTTATGTTTTAAAGAATTGAAAGCAGAGAAACTTTTACTTTTAATTCCTGAAATCGCTCTGGCAACAGGGAGTGCATGTACATCAGCATTGCCGGAACCATCGCATGTTCTTTTATCAATGGGTTTAAGTAATGATGATGCTTTTTCTTCAATCAGGTTTTCTTTAGGAAGATTTACTACTGAAGATGAAATTAATTATGTTGTAAATAAAATAATCAGGATAACAGATTTCAAAAATTAAAGTTCTTGAGTTAAATTGTATTAAAATAGAAATTTTCAAATAAAGAAGACTTCATCTACAAATTGCTTTCCTTTGTCATACGATTAATAATTAATAATTATGCATGGACCAACAGATCATCATGAAGAACATTTTCGGCAGTCGGACACCATCCGTGATGTAGTTATTGGCATGTCTGATGGTTTGACTGTTCCATTTGCACTTGCAGCAGGATTGAGTAGTGCTGTTGATACTAATACAATAATTGTAACGGCGGGTCTGGCAGAAATTATTGCCGGTTCAATTGCTATGGGATTAGGAGGTTATCTGGCAGGTAAAACGGAAATTGAACATTATGATTCAGAATTA
>JANLOW010000189.1:0-2705 GCA_031366785.1 Bacteroidota bacterium
AGATAATGAATAACTTTGTTAGGATATAATGAGAAATGCAAAATATAATTATTAATTTTTATGACTATGAAATACGAAATCGATTCACTTCTCGACAAAAAAGTTTTCCCGGCCGTTTCTATTATTCTTCCTATTCATCCTCAGTTTCCGGATATTAAATTAGATTCTGAACATATGATTTCTGTTTTAAAAAATATTGAAAATCAATTGAACGGCCGGTATGGATTGAAAAGAACAGAATTAATGATTCAAAAAGTTAAAAAAGTAATTTCAACAATTGAAACGAAACATCTTTTAAAATCTTTATTGATCTATGTATCTCCGGAAACTGAGAAAGTAATTTCTTTACCTTATTCTGTTGAAGAGAAAATAGTTATTGATTCATCTTTTGAAGTAAGAGATTTAATTTTTGCAGCACAGAAAAATGAAAAGTATTTGCTTGTTATAATTTCTCAAAAAAGTGTTAAAACATTTAATGGTAATCTTTTTGAACTTAAACCAATTGAATTTCCCGACATGCCAGCAAATGTTCAGGATGTGTCGAATGAACATTCTTTTCCTGGTTTGGATTATCTGGATAGTAAAGCATTTGATGAAAAGAATTTGCACAATTATCTTCGTTTTATCGATGATGTTCTGGAAAAATCTTTAAAGCAAAATGATATTCCTGTAGTAATAATGGGTAATGTTAAAATACTGGGTTATTTCAGACGTTTCACACAAAACACTAAAAGAATAATTGGATATGTTGAGGGTAATTATGAGCACCTAAGTTTACCGGAAATTAGAAGTAAGGCCGAAACAATTATTCAAAATAGAATATTTGAAGGAGAAGAGAGGGCTATTTCTGAATTGCAGGAAGCAGTAAATGCCAACAAATATAATGCTGGAATTACTGAAGTATGGAGGTCAGCGGTCGAAGGGAAAGGAAGATTATTATTGGTAGAAAAAGATTATTCTGTAAGAGCAAGAAGGGGAGTAGATGAGTATACAATTTATCCGGATAATTCAGAAACGAACCTTCATAACGTATTAAGTGATGCAGTGGATGATATAATTGAATTAATATTGAAAAAAAATGGAGAAGTTGTTTTTGTTGCTAATGGAAAACTCAAATCATTTGAACGAATCGCATTAATTAATCGGTATTAAAACAATTATGTAATATGAAAAAAATTCTAATTCCAACTGATTTTTCACCGGTAGCAAATAATGCACTTGAATTTGCAATGGAATTTAATAAAAAGATTAATGCTAAGATTTTATTGTTTCATTCTTTTTTTGTTCCTATTTCGGCGACAGAAATTCCGATAGTTATACCAACAGATATTGAATTAAAAACAGAGGCAATTGGGTTGTTAAATAAATTAGAGACGAAATACTTAAAAAAATATCCTCAAAACCATTTCTCTGTGGAAGTGCATGAGGGTGTTCCGGAATTTGAAATTGTTGATGCTGCTAAAAAATTTAAGTGTGATCTTATTATTATGGGTACCCATGGAGCAAGCGGCATGAAAAAGTTTTTAATGGGTAGTAATACGGTTTCGGTAATTGATAAATCTGTTTTGCCTGTAATAGCCGTTCCCGAAAAGGCTAAAATAAATGGATTAAAAAAAATAGTTTTTACTTCTAATTATGGTTCTGATGATTTCAAAAATGTTTTTGAACTCATCGATATCGCCAGGTTATTTGAAAGTGAAATTACTTTATTACATATCAATGAAAATAAAATGGATAAAACCATGGCATTTGCTGAATTGGAAGGTTTCTGTAAGCAATTAAAAGATGAAAGCCAATATTCTAAAATAACTTTTAAAATACTGGAAGATTTAGATGTTTATCATGGTCTTAATATTTACCTTGAAGAAGTAAAAGCTGATATGCTAGCAATAAGTATGAGAAATAGATCCTGGGTTCAGAAGATTTTTAACAGAAGTATCACCAAAAAAATGATTTACCATACACATATTCCGATAATTGCTTTTCATACGGCGATGGATTAAAATCTATATTGATTTTTAAAAGAAAGTTTATGTTTAATGTATTCAGTTGTATTATTACTAAATTATAATTATCATGACAGCCTTCCTTTCACAAGCAAAAAACGATTATCTACTTCAGGTAGGAATTGATTATTTACAACATGAATCTATTGAATGGATTTCTGAAATTGATTTTGCAGAAACTGAACTTTCATTCCTTTCAAATCTGCTTAATAAAGCATTTTTATTTACTAAAGATGATCAAAAATTAAAAGAGTTAAATTTTCTTGAAGAAAAGGTGGTATTGTTAAAAAATAATTCATTAAAACAGATTAAAGAGAAATTGATTTTACATGAGGAACATTTGGGTAATTTAGAAGAAAATTTGAAATCTTTTAATGAGCAATCTATTCGTGAGGAGCATATTAATAATAAATCAGTTATAAATTTATTTTTGAATTCACTTAAAAGCATTAAAAAAGAAATATTTGAAATAATTGAAATTCAATTAAAAAAAAATAAAAAAATTATCAATGATTTTGAACAAGGTGGAATGTCTTTGTAGTTTTTTGGGGTAGTAAAAATTTAATCAAAAGAATTCCTCGAAGCTCTGCTTCGGGGTGGGGCGGGGGTGAGTAATGTAAAGGTTATATTTGCCTTATGAGTGAACATATTCATAAGCGGCATAATAAAAGTTTGTTGTTGTATCATTTGGTTTGTCCT
>JANLOW010000190.1:0-2036 GCA_031366785.1 Bacteroidota bacterium
ATTTCAAAATCCCAAACTTTATGCAGATTTGTATGGTAACTTTTATAAATGTATGATACGAGAATATCGTTACCACCTCTGTCGATACCATAACCTACGTGTAAGGGTTGATGAAAATCTCCCATCAAATGAAAAAGTAAATACAAGTCTTCTCGAACGTTTTTTTCTTTCAAAGAATCCTTATGCCTTAATTCGGCTATGGCAGAATTAAGAATTATAAGGATATCTCTTTCTTTAACAGATGGTACATACATTGAATCCTTACCTATATTTATATAGTGCCATGGCTTCATGTAGTCGTAATACGAATTAGTACGCATTTCATCCATCCAGTTCGAAGCATCCTCTATGCTCATTTTTCGTAAATAGTGTTGTACTTTGGCTTTAGTTGAATCGTCCAAATAGTGGAAGGCGATTTCAGCTACTATCTCATGACCCTTCTTACCCCAAGCAAAAGAATGTTTTGGTGAAAACAATAGAATGAGTGAGATAAATAATATCGTGAATGATTTTTTCATTTTGGAATTAAAAGTACGGTAATTCTTTTTTTCTAAATCATTTACCTTTTTTAAATTATTTTGTATCTCATGCAGTCGTTTATACCTTAGCGATTCTCCGAATAAAAGCTTCATTTTGTTGATTTTCAACAAATCGTCTTCTAAGGAGTTCGAACTTTTTTCGAGAAGGTGAACGGATTGCAGTGTGAGTGAACAGTGGCAACTTTAATCAAAGACGTAAGCCAATCTTGAGCGCGCGACTTCGTCCACGACGCAGCAGTGATATGCTTTTTAGTTTGGAAATAATATCTTCGCATGAACTATTCTTTCACATATTCAAACGATGAGCCTTGATTGGTGGATCTCAGATCCACAACTAAAAAACAACGGATTGCAAATCCGTCGAAGCAATTGTTTATTTTTAATGAGATGATTATAAGTATATCCTTCGCAGCTGAGGGATGTGAACTCGTTTGTCTTTGGGATGCTCAATGGATTCTGCTACTTTACTTCGCCATTTGTCTGAACTATAATTTTTAAGATTTTAAGATTTTAGGATTGTTGCTGTTGTTTTTTGTAATCTGCATTTTCAGGGTGTTTTGTGTTGTAAACTCTTTTCTGTTGCATGCTTTTGCTTCCGAAGTTAATGAGTAATCCTATGGGTAAATTATATGCTTCTAAATAATTCATAGCCTGTGCAAGATGTAAATCATCCAAAGTGGAAACGGCCTTTAATTCAACCATAATTTTTTCTTCGACAAAAAAATCAACACGTCTTGTGCCGATGTCAGTCCCTTCATAATAAATTTTCATTTCTATTTCTCTCTCAAATGCCAATGCTTGTTTTGCAAATTCAATGGCTAATGCTCTTTGATAGATCACTTCTTGAAAACCACTGCCTAGAGTTGAATGAACTTTCATTGCACAACCAATTATTTTATGTGTAATATCTTCGTATTTCATTTATGTATTTAGTTTTTTAATCAAATAATCCTTAAATCCTAAAAATTTTAGTTCAGACAACGATGCTATTTTTTCTTCCAATTGTTTTTTAATATTGCGAATATCATTTGCTATTTCAATAAAATGCTATTCGGTATATTCATATTTCTCTTTGAAAGCATTTACGACAGGTAACCAACGGTTTTCTACAAACCATTTTTCTGCTTTCTCTTTGTTCGAGTCCGTAATTTCAAACACCGGGTTTTTTATTGTTCCGTCTTTACCTTCGCATTGTTTAAAGAAGTCAGGAAAATAATTTTAGTCTATTTCTTCCTTCACATAGGGAACCGCCAAACCCCAAAATTGATAGATTACATAGCCATTCACTTGCGGCAGAACCTCCATTATTTTTGCTCAGCGGCCCCCTAATTGCAGTCCCGCACCCAATCAACAAACAATTTAATCAAAAGAATTCCTCGAAGCTCTGCTTCGGGGTGGGGCGGGGGTGAGTAATGTAAAGGTTATATTTGCCTTATGAGTGAACATATTCATAAGCGGCATAATAAAAGTTTGTTGTTGTATCATTTGGTTTGTCCT
>JANLOW010000212.1:0-6979 GCA_031366785.1 Bacteroidota bacterium
TATGATCGTGAAGATGATCAGCTTAAAAAATTGGATCAAAATCTTCAAATCATTCAAAAGAGCGGAAATCTGACTCAGGAAATAGGTTATCAGATTCAACCGGGAATTATGGTGGAGGATAATGGTTTTGTTTATATAAACAATCCTTCCAGCGGTATTCTTGTTTTTGATCGTTTCGGTGCTTATTATAAAACTATTCCATTTAAGAATCTCGTTAATTTTCAGGTTATAGAAAAAGACATTTTGTTCATAAATAATAATAAATTATTTCGTTTTGATTCTAGTTCACTGTCAGAAACAGAGGTTCTTCTCCCTCAACACGATTTAATCCGAACTGCACGTATAGAACAGCATCAACTTTATTTATTAACAAGTGACACTCTGAATTTTTATTATTTTTAGTTTAGCAAACCATTTCAACAAACACTTAATCATTGAACTCCATGGCTCCAAAAATTGTTTCCGTTCAAAAATCAAATTCTAAAAAAAGCGAAAAGATTAATCCTGCAAAGTCGCATCAAATGAAAACAACACCTGAAAAAACGGGTGAAAAATATTCACCTACTAAAAAACAACTTGCTCCATTACACATTGCTATTGCAGGAAATATTGGTGCAGGTAAAACGACTTTAACCGGCTTGCTTGCTAAAAACATGAAATGGGAAGCTCATTATGAAGACGTTGATGATAATCCTTATCTCAATGATTTTTATGAAGAGATGCAACGTTGGTCTTTTAACTTACAGATTTATTTTCTTAATTCCCGTTTTGAACAGATTACTCGTATTCGTCAGAGCGGTAAAACGATTATTCAGGACAGAACCATATATGAAGATGCGCACATTTTTGCACCTAATCTTCATGCAATGGGATTGATGACGACACGTGATTTCAATAATTATCTTTCTCTTTTCAATCTCATGAGCCGTTTTGTTTCTCCCCCCGATCTTCTTATTTACCTGAGAGCAAGTGTTCCTACCCTTGTAAATCAAATTGCACGGAGAGGAAGAGAATACGAAAACTCCATTCGTATTGATTACCTAAAGCGTCTCAATGAGCGTTATGAAGCGTGGATTTCTACCTATGAGCAAGGAAAATTGTTGATCATTGATATTGATGATCTCAACTTTGCCGATAATCCTGAAGATATGGGTAAGATTATTAATAAGATTAATGCTGAGATAAACGGACTTTTTTAATAAATAAAAATAAAAATTTGGAATAGGCGTCAACTTTTGTTGGGGCCTTTTTTTTTATTTAAAATTGACTCCCGCTGGGCGATTTCTAAGCGCTCATTCCAAATTTTATTCAAAGACGTATGCTAATCTTAAGCGCGTGACTTCGTCCACGATGCGGCTTTGGAAATTGAAAAATTTATTTACCAGAAACTCACAAGTTCCGCCAGCTGGCGGATGACAATGTGTATTTTGATTAAGTGTGCAGTCCACTTGCCATCAAACAAAAGTTATTAGAAGAAACTAATTTTAATTGGCGGCAAGTGGACTGCACATGAATACATGACATGGATGTCAACCTTAAAGGAACATATGAGATTTATAAGCCCAGCATGCCGCATCGTGGACGAAGTCACGCGCTTGAGGATGGCTTAAGACTTTGAATAAAGTTCGAGGTGAGCGCATAGAAATCGCCCAGCGGGAGCTGCCCGACAATTAAGCTCCGTTTCACAAAACGGGGCTTTTTTCCATTAGGAGACTTTAGGACTCTTTAGGAGATGGATCTTCGGATAAAGTTATCTCCGGAAAAAAGTATCAGGCCTTGATAAATTCAACATTTATGCTTTAATTGTAATATAATATTCATATGAAGAATTTATTCAATCGGCTAATATTTTGTTTTTGTTTTCTCGTTTCCGAATTAATTGGCATAGGAGCTAAATCTCAAATATATTTTAACAACCTTCAATCATATTTTTTAGGATGTGAAGCTGATGTTACCATTTCGGCCGATTTCAATAACGATGGTCTCTGCGATCTTGCAGTTACGACTGGGCGTAATTCGGTAAATCTAACTAACAATTATTCTCTGGTCATCTTATATCAGGATGTACACCGGCAATTGAATATTCCACAACGATTGTATTATGCCACTGCCGGAGTAGAAGCAACTACAATCGATTCAGGTGATTTTAATAATGACCAGCTTACGGATATAGTACTCGGACATGGCGACAGCATATCCATATTTTTTCAGGGGATAAATGGAATAAATTCGACAAGAACTTCGTACTTTAATGGAGGTCGGACAGAGTCATTAAAGGCTGGGGATCTCAATAACGACGGATTGATTGATATTGTTGCTTGTAATAATGGTGAATCATACATACGTGCATTTTATCAGGACTCAGCTGGATTCACATCACAAACTTATTATGCCGATTTGACTCACAATAGAGAAATTGAAGTGGCCGATGTAAATGGGGATGGCCGAAACGATGTAGTGATGATTGCGGGATATTTATATTATGGTATAAGAGTATATCTTCAAAATGCAACGGGGGAACTTGACAGCGCTATTATTTATAATACAAACGCAATCCCTTCCCTTTATCTTTCGTGTATTGCCACCGACGATATTAATAATGACGGTTTAATCGATGTCGTTGGTGCGGGTGGAGGCAATGTGCCGGATGCTAAAACTATTATTTGGTACCAGGATCCAGTAACACATTTATTACAGACGCCCATCAATCTTCCAGCATACCATATTCCTGACGCTTTGGAAATCGCAGACTTGGATAACGATGGGAAAAAGGAATTAGTATTACTTCATGGAGGCTGGTCTTCACTTTCGATATATGAACAAGATGCTTCGAATAATTATTCAACATATGGTAATTTGTATTATCCTTTAAACACCAGCCATTTTAAAAACCAGGGATTATGTATTAATGATGTGGACCATAATGGCAGAATGGACATAATTGTTGCTGACTATAATTCCTATGTATCTGTATATTATGGTGATTCAGTTCTTACTAATGGATTTCATAATGTAAGAAAAGATCCGCAAATGGAATTATACCCTAATCCTGTGACTGATAAAATTCGAATCACACAATCAGGGTTCTTCAAAAATATTCATGTTCGAATTTCAGATGTCAGAGGAAGCATAATTAATGAAGAGAATTTAGTCTCAAAAGAGATAATGGAAATGTCCGTTCATGATTTGTCACCAGGATTTTATATTCTGGAAATTGAGGACGATGTTTCTAAAGTCACAAAAAAATTTATTAAAGATTGAAGGTAGCGATGAAGCGGAAAAAAAATAGTTTATTGGCCTTAATTGTTTTCTTCTGTATTTCGAATATTTCAATTGCGCAACTTCGTTTTATGCCTTCGCAAAATTTTGCTACCAATCATGAATCAGATGGTATTGCAACAGGAGACTTGAATAACGATGGTTTAACCGATGTAGCTATTGCAAGCTATTTTGATGTCTGGAGTTATTCTTCAGAAGTATATATTTTCTATCAACAGCCGAATGGTACGCTGAGTACTCCATTTACCCTGATCAATAATGGATCATATCCCGGATTAAAAACTATTGCTATCGGTGATGTAAATAACGATAACAGGCAGGACCTTTTGATCGGGTACTCAGATAAAATTGGAATATTTTATCAGAATTTATCCGGACAAATGAGTGCAATCGATTCTTTTTATTCCGCTTCAGGAGTCGATTGCATTAAGACAGGAGATCTAAATTCAGATGGACGCATCGACTTCGCCGTGTGTTATCAAAATGAATTTTTTATCAAAGTTTATTATTCACAACCTTCAGGTTTTAATGAAATTAATTATCCTGTTCTGATGTCCTGGTACAATGATCTGGACATTGGTGATGTCAATTCGGACGGAAGAAACGATGTAATTTTTATGCCCGGATTTGCTTACGACTGCGTGCGTGTTTTATATCAGGATTCACTTGGATCACTTAGCTATCCTTTTAACTATCCCAACCCGGTGCCACTACAATATTCCGCTCTTGATGGAATTTCAGTTGGCGATGTTAATGACGATGGGAAGTCGGATATCGTTGCTTCTGGTGGTGGAAATATTCCTGGTGCTTCTCTCATTCTTTGGTATCAGGATTCCCAGAGTCAATTGAAAGATCCTGTTCGTCTCAAAGCATACCAAATCCCTGGGCCGATTGAAATTGGCGATATGGATAACGACGGGAAAAACGAAATCGTTATCGTTCATGCTGGTTGGCAGAAAGTTTCTGTTTATAATCAGAATAGCGCTGGTATCGATAGCAATTATCAATTAATTAATGTGCCATATCTAAATAACTTACCAAACAATGCGCTCGCATTAGCCGATCTTGATAATGATGGATGGAAAGATATTGCAATTGCTGCACAGACTTACGGACTGATGGTTTTATATCATGACAGTTCTCATATTTCTGTAAATGATTTTTCTATAGAGAATAGTATTTCAGTTTTTCCAAATCCCAGTTCCGATAAAATCTATATTAATTGTCCATACAGGAATTTTTCAGTAGATATTTTTGATGAGCAGATGCAATTTTTATTTACTAAAAATTTAGGTTCCGGATCTTCAAAAATAATCGACCTTTCAGATTATGATTGTGGCATTTATTATTTACGATTTGATAATGGCCACAAGAAGCATACAGAAAAAATTGTGAAGATCAATTAAATCATTCTTGATATTAGTTTAAATGCATCAAATAGATTATAAATTTTGAACAGTTTGTTTTAAAGCTAAGATTAATTAATTGATCCGCATCCGCATCGCTTTCTGAAACCAACTCGCCCAGCGGGAGAAAATTGACACATCTTTTTATTTTCCCTAAAGCATTTGCATAAATAACAAAAAGAAAAACAAACCATCTCCAATTAAAATTGATGGGATTAGTCTGGCCGAATTAATCCTAAATACAATACTTGTGAATGCCAATTCAGCTAATACAGCAAAACTGAACATTATAAAAGGCAAATAATAAAAACCTGTAGAAGAGAAAACAATGCCCGACAAGCAGGCAATGGTATAAAAAGTTGCTGAACCGGAAATCCAAAGAAGGAAAATTTTTAAAACTGAATTCGTTACGGTATAACGAATTAACAAGATTTTTACCAATAGCGCAATTATCGTCAGATACCAAAAATCAAAAGTCAGCTTTATCAATAAGCTGGTAATTAAACCTTGTGGCATCTGTCAGATATTATCTTGTTTAGAGATTATCATGATGAAATAAAAAATTGAGTTGACCGGTTTTTATAAACATACAATAATTAAAGAGACGATAAAAGTACAAGAATAGCTTCATCAACGTGATCATTTTCTAAAAGACTTTTAGCCAGCAAATGTAATTTTTCTTGTAAAAGATTTTTATCATGACCGAAACGTTTAAATAATTCTTTCATAAAATCTTTCCGGCAAAATTCAATGATAGCATTTTCATCGGGAAGTACACTAATATTTCCCAATTGACCAAGATTATTTCCGGAAAGTATATGACTTTGTCTGATCGATTCGGGTAAATTGTCAATACCAATGCCCGGAATACTCAATGGTTTTGAAACTTCAAATAATGCCGAGCCGGAAGCGCGGCAATATAAATCGGAACCCATACGGGCAACCAAATCAATTTTATTAGGATCAATTTTAGCATCAGGAGTCAATACCGCTTCATCAATATGCATTAGAAGAATTTCACAAATGATAAGATTGGCTGCACCACCCATTTTTCCGGTTTCGTTTACTTCAAGCACCTTACATTCCATTTGAACCGGCGATTCTTTTACACGGAAAGGTTTTACAATGTGAGAAGGAACAGGAGTGAAGCCCGCTTTGATGAATTCGTTTACTCCTTTGGGATATTCTGAACTGGCAAGAGAGGCTTGTCGTACCATGGCAAAGTTTACAACATTTATAACGACTTCTTTTGTTTCATAAATATTCTCCAGCGTGTGTTTTATTGTATTATCTCTTACACGTCTTGCCGGAGAAAATACAACTACAGGAGGATTGCTGCCAAATGCATTAAAAAAACTGAAAGGAGCAAGATTGGGATGACCATCCTTATCTATCGTACTGGCAAAAGCAATAGGCCGCGGCGCAATAGCCGATAACATGTAACTATGAAAAACATTTGTTTTTATTTCTTTGGGATCTATGAGCATGGGTGGTGTTTAAATGTTAATCGTTAATGCGGAATTTATTACACCCTTTCAGGGTTGGCGTAAGATCGTTCACTTATTTTATAATACTATCATCCCTTTGGGCAATGTCATTAAGTTAAGGTTCATTTGCCACAAAAACACGAAGACACAAAATTGTTGGTATTCTTATTATTAGTGTTTTTGTGCTTTTGTGGCAAAAAAAACATGACCAATTTCTTAACTTAATGACATTGCCCTTCGGGATTTTACATTATCAACTCCGATGAAGATATTTCGTTAATGCGGAATTTATTACACCCTTTCAGGGTTGGCGTAAGATTGTTCACTCAGTTCTATAATACTATCATCCCTTCGGGATTTAACATTATCAACTCCGAAGGAGTGGCATTTTTGTAAAATGAAATCCGTCTGTAAGCCTTTCAATCCCGAAGGGATGACATAAAATTTCCTCTCTTAGCCTGACGCATATGTGATGGCTATCGGGATTGATACATGATACATGATACTAATTTCGTTGAACAAGGTACAAATGTTAGTGAATTACTTTTTAAAAATAAATTTTAGCTGGCAATAAGTTATCTTTTTACAATTATAAAGTAAAAAGCCAGAAAGAGGATAAGTCCGATGATAAAAAACACCAGCAAAAGAGAAAAAATATAAAATTTAGAAAAGATTGGTTGCTTTGATTTCAGCCTTTTCTTCATTCTTCTTTTTAACTCATGTGTAATTGAATAAATATGTTTTGCATTGTCCATTTCAGTGAGGCCTTTTAAAGCATCAGAGCAAAGTTCACAATGCAAAATGTGG
>JANLOW010000234.1:0-24248 GCA_031366785.1 Bacteroidota bacterium
TCAATTTATCAATATAAAACAATGACATTTCCTCAATTATTTTTTTGATTTATAAATTATTAATGGCGCTTGCATTATAGATTACCGACAGCTAAAAAATATTTTTTCAAAAATTCATGAAATTGTAAATCATTCAATAAAATAATTTATGAATTAAAGGATCAAAAAAAATTGATTGATTTTTATGAACCTTAAAATGTTGAATTAATTTTTTGGATAGATTTAAAAAATTTCCAACTTGTTTTTTACACCCGGGTTTTCATTATTAATTTAAAACACAAAAATAAATTTTAAAAAGAGATAAATATAATTATTATAAATGAAACAAAATTCTAAATTCCAGACCCCCAATAAACAACTCCAAGCAAAGTTTGTCCTACGGCTTTTAAAGTATTTCTGTCGATCACATCCATATTATCTGCATGTGTATGCCAATGTGGTGCAAAGCCGCTTCTGGTTCCGGGAGTTGAATATATGATGTCAATGGAAGGAATGTTAATTTCATTTACATAAACATGATCGTCAGTTACCCAGCCGCCATCTTCATAAAGAAAATATCCACTAAAACCAAGACGTGTTGCCATTTGCCAGACTTTATCAATCACAAAACCTGCCTCTGTTCTTGATTGGCCTTCTTTCCGGAATTGTGCTCCTTTGGAACCAACCATATCAAGTAAAATTCCAAAGTCTGCCGTGTAATTATTTACATGCGGCTTCTTCGCCCAATATTGTGTACCTAAAGCATATGAATCTTCTGCACCGGGACCACCTCCTTCCATACCCCAGTCTTCAGCATCAAAAAAAGCGATGTCTATTCCAATGTCTTGTTTATTTTTTTGCAATTGACGCGCTATTTCCATAAGTACGGCAACACCACTTGCACCATCATCAGCGCCAAGTGACGGTTTATCTTTATTAAATGTATCCTGGTCGCTCCATGGACGCGTATCCCAGTGTGCAAAAAGTAAAATTCTTCTTTTCGATTGCGGATTAAAAGATGAAATAATATTTCGAAAGTTTAATTTTGTATTGTCGAAGGCCGTGAGTGTTCCTGATTGAATTACAACAGTATCGCACCAACTATTCATTTTATTTATAAGATAATCTCCGCAATCGATATGAGCTTTTGAATTCGGAACCCGGGGGCCGAAACCTGTCTGAGCTTTAACGAAAGCATAAGCAGAGTCTGCATTAAACTGGGGTAAAGGCGGTAATTCAATTTGCTGTTGTTCCTGCTTTTGCGTTTTTTTTTCTTTGCAGCCATAAGATAATAAACAAACCGGTAATATTCCCAATAAAAAAATCTTTCTGTATTTTCTTTTCAGGGTAAGGAAAAATAATTCAAGCAAAGGTTGCCGAAGTTGTAGAGAAAAGATAAAGCCAGCAAGAAATTTTTTGACTTTCACTTTTTGGCTATTGAAATTATTCCTTGGTCCACGTCGTTCCGTTTTTTTCATCTTTTATTTTAAACCCGATTGCATTGAGTTCGTCTCGAATTTTGTCAGAGGTTGGAAAATCTTTTTTCTTTTTTGCTTCATCGCGAATGTTTACAAGTAAAGACATGAGGTCTTTCACTTCGGTTCCGCCAGTTTCTTCTTCGTTCTTTAATCCGAGAATATCAACAGTAAATTCTTTGAATATCCTTTTCAGCTCTACAAGATCTATTTCTGAAATTGTTTCTGATCCTGCATTTACTGAATTAATGATACGAACTGCTTCGAATAGATTTGCAATGACGATAGCAGTATTCATATCATCATTCATAGCATCAAAGCATGCTTTACCAATAGCCTTTACGTTACTCGTTGATGCAGATGATGTTTTTAATTTACTTAAAAGTTCACCTGCATTTTGAAGTTTTTTTAATCCTTTTTCAGCTGCCTTCAATCCTTCATTACTAAAATCAAGTGTACTTCGGTATTGCGCCATTAATACAAAGAACCTTATGGTCATTGGGCTGTACGACTGTTCGAGCAATTTGTTATTGCCTGTAAAAAGATCATCAAGATTAATAAAATTACCAAGCGACTTGCCCATCTTTTGTCCATTAATGGTAATCATATTGTTGTGCACCCAATAACGAACAGGATCTTTTCCATTTGCGCCAACACTTTGAGCTATCTCACATTCATGATGAGGAAAGAGAAGATCCATTCCTCCACAGTGTATATCAAAGGTTTCACCCAAATATTTTCCGCTCATTGCAGAGCATTCGATATGCCATCCGGGAAATCCTTCGCTCCAAGGAGAAGGCCAATGCATAATATGTTCCGGCGAAGCTTTTTTCCAAAGTGCAAAATCAACAGAATTCTTTTTTTCGTCTTGTCCTTCCAGTTCACGGCGTTCATTTCCGGCGCCAGAAATGAGTTCATCAAGTACACGTCCGCTAAGTTTTCCATAATGGTGTGATGCATTGTATTTAAGTACATCAAAATATACGGATCCATTCACTTCATAGGCAAAACCATGTTTCATGATTTTTTCAATCATGGCAATTTGTTCAATAATATGACCGGAAGCCAATGGTTCGATGCTTGGATTAAGTGTGTTTAATTTTCCAATTGCTTCGTGGTAGCTGTTAGTATATAACTGTGCAACTTCCATGGGTTCAAGTTTTTCGATACGCGCTTTCTTGGCAATTTTATCTTCGCCTTCATCAGCGTCATTTTCGAGGTGGCCGACATCAGTAACATTTCTTACATAACGCACTCTATAACCTATATGCATTAAGTATCGAAATAGCACATCAAAAACGATTGCGGGGCGCGAATGACCCAGATGTGGCGGACCATAAACGGTCGGACCACACTGATACATTCCAACATAACCCGGAACCAGTGGAATGAATTTTTCCTTTTTTCGCGAAAGCGAATTGTATAAAGATATTTCCTGTTGAATCATAGATGGAACAAAGATGCATGGAAAGATTGAAGTTTGAAAAAAATAAATACTCACTTTTCAGTCTTCAATCTTCAATAATATTAATGGTTTGCAATCATCTGAATATTCTGTAACATATCTTCTGTCATAGTTGCTAAATTAAATTCCGGTTTCCATCCCCAGTCTTTTCTGGCGAAAGTGTCGTCGATGCTTTTCGGCCATGAATCAGCATATTGTTGCCGGACATCCGGTTTGTATGTGATCTTGAAATCAGGAATATGTTTAATAATTTCATCCGCTAATTGTTGAGGCGAAAAACTCATTGAAGCAACGTTATAACTCGAACGAATTGTTATAGAGCCAGGATCGGAATTCATCAGAGAAATAGTTGCCCGTAAAGCATCTCGCATATACATCATTGGTAAAAAGGTGTCTTTAGAAAGAAAACTTTCATATCGTTTATTTTGAACAGCTTCATGAAAAATTTCTACAGCATAGTCTGTGGTACCTCCTCCTGCTTCTGTTTTATAGCTGATAAGTCCGGGATATCGAATAGACCTTACGTCGACGTTAAATTTTTTGAAATAATATTCACACCATCTTTCGCCGGCAAGTTTGCTTATACCATAAACGGTTGCGGGTTCTGTTATTGTAAATTGTGGTGTATTTTCCTTTGGTGTGCCTGGACCAAAAACCGCTATCGAACTTGGCCAAAAAAGTTTCAGGTTTTCATCTCGAGAGATTTCTAATAGACCGATAAGGCTTTCCACATTCAATTTCCAGGCTGTTTTCATTTTCTGTTCAGCAACGGCAGAAAGCAATGCCGCGAGAAGATAAATCTGTTTGACATTATGCTTTTTAATGATCTCCAATAATTTAGGAAAATCAAGGACATCAAGCTGATAAAACGGGCCGGATTTAATAAAGTTTTCCGAAGGAAGCTTAATATCTGTTGCTATAACATTTATTTCGCCATAAAGTCGTCTAAGTTCTTCAACCAGTTCCGAGCCAATTTGTCCTTTGGCACCTATGACCAGAATGGAGTCTTTCATAATTATGAATTAGGCTGGCAAAGGTAATAGAATTAGTTAATTAGCTAATTGAATTTACTACTTTTAACCACTATCTTTTACTATTAAAATCCGTTTATGAGCTCTGCTTTTATACAAAAAATATTTCCTCCGAATTTGGTTTATCGGAATTTTATTTTTATTCCACTATTTTTTGTTTTTTATATCGTATTTAAAATATTTGAGCCGTCGGTTTTTTTATTAAAAAATTTTAATGGCAGAAATATTTCCATTGCAACTTTTGAAGGAATTGATATTGGAGCAAGGGTTTTGCTTTTTTATAAGGCTATTGGTTTCGCTTTAGTATTACTTTTCCTATTAACCCGCATAGTCATTATCATTAAAAATTATTTTAATACAGAAGAATTGCTTTTAGCCAATGGAATTTCATTGGCTGGTTTTTGTCTGCTATTTTTTCAACTTCTTGGCGCAGACATGTCTGATTCTATTCATTTCATTTTCGCTATGCTGATTATATGCTTGTCTGGCTTTGTTTCGCATCTGATAAAAAAACGCTATACCAGAGATTTTACAGCAACGTTTCTTTGGACAATCTTAATTGCCGCCTCTCTTTTTTTCCTTCAATGGCAGATTAGTATTTTCACAATTGGAAAAAATATTTTATCGTTCCCGAAAATATTGGTCATTACAGGAGTTCCTCTTTATTTATTTTACACGAATCGATCTAATTTAAATTATAAATTACTTAAAGTTAGCAAGCCCTTCATATTTATACCTCTACTTTCTTTTATTGCTATTGAATTCTACATGATACTTAATCAACGGGGGTATTATTTATCTCCAAAAATTATTTATGTTATTGGATTAGTTATAATTTTTTTCATGTCATTTATGCAATATAGAAAGTCGGGATTTCTGGCAAATCACAAATCACTACTTTCGATTCTCTTTAAAAACTGGATGCCATTGGTGGTTGCCGGAGTATCATGTATTGCTTTCTATGAACCGATTATTAAGCCTGATATAGATTGGTTTGAAGATGCCAACCATATTTTACCACTTCATCAGCTATTTTCTTTTGGGAAAATTCCCTTTCTCGATTCATTCACGCCACACGGACTTTCTTATTTTGGCTTTGGCTTATTGTATTCATTTATCAATGGCGCTGATCCAATGGGGGTTTTCATCTATCATTTCCTTTTGAAAGTATTTGTATCAATAATTATCTATTTATTTATTTATAAAATTAGTGGGGATGGTTTTATTGCATTGTGGATTGTACTTGCTTTCCCATATACTGACTTACTCTTCCCCTCCTATTTTAATTTGGTTCCATTAATGGGTCTTGCTTTTATCTCATTGTACGAAAAACAATCTCTCAAAAGATATGTGTTCTTTTTTTGTTTATCCATGTTTATGATTCTTTGGAGAATTGATATTGGGTTTTCAACTCTTATAGCAGGTGGGGGTAGTTTATTATTTCTGATTCTTTTTGTGCCCTCCTTTAAAACCAATAGAAAAAACCTTTTCAATGGGTTTGCAATTGCAATCATAATTTTATTGTCTATTTTTATAATGTCCTTTCTTCATTCAGGCAAAAATATTTTTATTTCTTTCAAGGATGTTTTTGAATATTTATCATCTGCTCAATCCTATGGCAATAAAGATCTTTCACTTGTACTCGATATAAAATATTATTCTCTGTATTTTATTTTTCCAATAGCCATTTTCTTAATTCTGATTCATTGCATTTATCAAGTAGTAAGGCACAACAAAACGAATGAAAAAATTATATTCTATAATTTAGCGATTATCTTTCTTGGATTATTTTATTTCAGCAATTTACAACGTGGTATTATCAGGCATACACTCGCTGAAGGATGGGATTCTGCATTAACTTCTTATGGCTTTTTCATTATTGTATCAATTGTTTTAATTAAATTAATAAATAAAAATTCTTTTATTCGTTTTTTCATTTTATTTGTTTTTAGCACTCTATTAATTTCAAATTATGTTTATAGCCCTCCTGATCTACGAAAAAATAATTTATACAACTCTTTAACAATGGGATTAAACAACCCATTTTCTATTCCTTCTTCAAAAGAAAAAATTCATCGCATAATAGAAGTTGATACATACAAAAACAAATATGCGGATTTCTCGCATTGGATGAAAAATAATTTCTCCGACAAGAGCACTTTTCTTGACTTCAGCAATACACCAATGCTTTATTATTATACTAAAAGAATTGTTCCGGATTATTTTGTTCAGATACCACATACAGCTCATAATGAATATTTACAAAATCGGTTTCTAAGTGGTTTAAAAAATTATGAAATCCCCGTTGTAATTTTTTCGAACGTCCCTCTCAATTTTTGGGACAATCTCGATGGAATTCCAAATACGTTACGTCATTACCGTTTAACTGAATACATTTATCGAAATTATTCTCCAGCTTATATAATTGATAATCGCAGCATCTGGGTAGATAAAAAAATAAAATTAAATGTTCCTTTACGTTCTTTATTTACAACTGATGTTAATATAGATAATTTCTCGACAATGCCTTTAACCTACTCTTTAAAATGGATTCCATACACCTGGGGAACGTTTGATAAAAATTTCAATAATGGAAAAATAGAAAAAATACAAACTGTTTTTTTAGACAATAAAATACTTTTTGCAGACCGAGAAATAAAATATCCATTTTTACCCATACAATATAAAGATTCCGGTAACTATATTTTAATCAAAGCACGTACAATTTCCGCTAAACCAACTGAAGCTCTTCTTAATTATGGAGATGAAGAAAACAAAAATGGTTCATTTTCCTTTACCTTGAAAAATGATTCCCTTATTCACTCTTACTTAATTAGGGTTAGTTCACAATATAATTGGTATTGCAAAACAAATTCCTGGTTAAGTCTTTATCCAGTTAGTAAAAATATTATACTTTATGAAGTAGCTGTTTTAAAAGGAGATTAATGAAAATTAAATATGATTTAGATCTTAGCAATTTTGTTACGATGATTCGATCAACCATATCTGTACTAAGAAAAAGATAGTGCTACTTCCTGAGAAATATTACTTGTATTAAATAATTAATTTGATACAGATATTAATTTTTAATTAAAACAATTTTAAAATTTACCCACTACCGATATCTGGCAAACAAATCTAATTATGGGTGTAAAAAAAGAAAAATATAATTTATTTAAAGTCAAGCTTGGGAAATCAAAAACTATTTTACGTTTCAAAAATAAATTTCCCCGAACTTTTTATTTCATAGCTCAAAGACTTTCGATAAATAAATTTAATGGATTACCCTTATCAATTTTCTTTATTGCTATTTCTTTTAATCTACTTTTAATTTTTGATTTTACTGAAGATATAATTAATTCAAAAAAATTTATTGTTATAGATGATTTTATAGCACAATTCTTCTTTTCACTCCGAAATGAACAATTAGCTAAATTTTTTTATTTATTGTCCCTGTCCTGCAATATTTTAACGGTAATTATTTTAGGATTTGGAATAAGCATTTATCTATTACTCAAAAAGAAATTTCATTTTGTTATTGGTTTGCTAATTTCAATTTTAGGTAGCGGATTAACAATTTATTTGGGGAAATCCATATTTAAAATCGGTCGCCCAATAGAATATTCATATTACCTCGAAAATAATTTTTCTTTTCCAAGCGGGCATTCTACGATTGTTGTTTCTTTTTATGGACTACTTTTTTACTTTCTGTTACGGAACAACTACTCAATAGCAATAAAGGGAAAGTTTATTAGTGTTGCTTTGCTTTTTTTCTTTTTAATTGGTTTTAGCCGCCTTTACCTCGGGGTTCATTTTCTTAGTGATGTTATTGCCGGATATATTCTGGGTTTCATATGGCTTTTAGTTAGCATTTGTACAATTGAATGGCTAAAATATAAATAATGTCAGAATAATAATTGTAGTGGATCTAAGTAAAAATTCCTTCACAAAAAAGGGGTAAAAAAAATTACTCTTCTCATGCCTTCATCGCTAAGTAATCTTTAGTAATTTCACGTTTCTTAACATGCATCAAAAAACACAATAAAAAGTTAAAATTATCGTTTTCTAAACATATTTCTTATCAACTATGAACAAACTACTTCGCTTCTCTTTCTTTTTATTCTTTTTATCTCCGTATATCATGCCAACTTTTGCACAAAATACTACACTTAGCATTGGTTCATGGCGCGAACATCCGCCGTATATAAAAGGGATTGATGTTGCTGAAGATAATAAAGGATTAATTTATTGTGCAAGTCAATTTGGGTTATTTACTTATTCAAAAAACGATGGTGAGCTAAACACACTTTCACGTCTTAAAGAACTTTCTGACCTTGAAATTAAAATAATCCGTTATGACCCCTTGACAGGAATTTTGCTAATCGCCTATGAGAATTCAAATATCGATCTGATTTTCTCCGATAAAAATGTGGTGAATATTCCTGATATAAAACAAAAAAATATTGTTGGGGGTAAGCATATAAACTCTGTATTTTTTCTGAACAACTACGCTTATCTGGGATGTGAATTCGGTATAGTTGTCGTTGACATAAACAGGAAAGAAATCAAAGACACTTACTACATTGGCCCTAATGGAAAAAACATAAATGTAAATGGAGTAGCTTATAATGGTACGTCGCTTTTGGCCGCAACTGATAGTGGAATATATATTGCTAATTATAACGATCCGAATATTTTTAATTACACAGCATGGGTAAAAGAACTTTCAATTACAGAACCTAATGCTGATTATTCTTCAGCTACTTCTCTGAATGGGAAATTTTATATTTGTAAAACCAGTTCCAACATCAATAGCGACACAATACTTGTTTCAGAAAACAACCAATGGATACCATTTATCAATGATGCTACCGGAGGTGCGTATATAGATTCGTATAATAATAATCTTATTTATCGCAACAATAATAAGATTTCGGCATTTGATATTTCCGGAAATGAAATTCGTAATGTTGATATTTACAGGTATAGTAATCCCGAAATTCGAAAGGGTTTTTTAGATAGTCAAGGAAATTTCTGGATTGCTGATTTTAATAATGGCTTAGTAAGGCAAAAGTCCGATTTATCTATACAATTAATTAGTCCAAATGGTCCTCGTTCTGAAGGGCTATGGGCTCTTGCAGGAAGAAGCGGAAAACTATGGGTTGCTTCCGGAGCATTAATAGGTGACGCTCCACTCTATGGTGTAAAAAACGGTATATCGCGTTTTGCAGAAAATACCTGGCGAACATTTGATTGCACGAATGATTCTATTTATTCAATTCTATGTGCGTCTGGTTCGAAATCAGTTGTATGCCTTGCAATAGATCCTGATGATGCAGACCACGTTTTTGTTGGATCTTGGGAAAATGGACTTCTTGAATATCGTAAAGATGGCGGAGTAAAAAGATATGATATAAATAACAGTTCGCTACATTCCATTGATCTTGATCCTGCACATATTCGTGTCGGTGGCTTAGCATTTGATGATGAAGGAAATCTTTGGGTTGCAGCCGGTGCGAATACGAATGGAATTTCCGTATTGAAAAAAGATGGTACATGGCAAAGTTTTATTATTCCCGAAATTGCCGTTGCCGGCTATAGTTTGTATGAATTAATTATTGATGATTTCGGCCAAAAATGGTTTATAGCTCGGGAAGGCTCGAGCAGTGGCAAGGGTCTATGTGTATTCAAAGAAGAAAGTCTTAACAATCCAAACAATGCGAGCTTTACCCGTCTTACGGATCGCGAAGGATCCGGTGCATTGCCTCATATTTATATAAGGTCTATTGCTAAAGATAAAGATGGCTCTATCTGGATAGGTACAGATAAAGGTGTTGCTGTAATTTATAATCCGGGAAATGTTTTTACAGGCGGAAATTACGATGCACAGAAAATAATTATACAGCAAGATGGATACAATCAATATCTTCTCGAGACTGAAACCGTTAGCTCTATTGCAATTGATGGCGCCAACCGTAAATGGTTTGGTACTTACAGTGGTGGCGTTTTTCTTATGTCAGCGGATGGAACCAAACAGATTTTAAATTTCAACAAAGACAATTCTCCACTGCCTTCCAATTCGATTATAGGAATTGCCATTGATGATTTAACCGGCGAGGTTTTTATTGGAACAGATAAAGGAATTATTTCCTATCGTAGTGATGCAACTGAGGGTGGTGAACAATGCAGCGATTATTATGTTTTCCCAAATCCTATTAAGCATGAATATCATGGGCCTATTGCCATTCGGGGTCTTGTAGCAAATGCTGATGTAAAAATTGCTGATGTGGCGGGGAATGTTGTTTATCATACAAAAGCCAATGGTGGCGAAGCTATCTGGAATGGGAATAATTTTAATGGCGAAAGAGCAAGAACAGGTGTTTATATTGTTTATATTACCAATGAAGATGGTACACAAACCTGTACCACTAAAATGCTTTTTGCCAATTAATGCTTCATAAATCACGCGGTATCGTTTTAATTTCTTCGGACTTCGGTGAAACAAGTCTGGTCGTTCAAATATATACTGAGTTATTCGGAATTCAATCGTATCTTGTAAACAGTGTTCGAAAAAAACATGCACGAATTCATTCAAATATTTTTCAACCTTTAACACCTGTTGATCTCGTCATCTATCATAAAGACCGGCCGGGTCTTCAACGAATTTCAGATATCCGGCCGAATCCTCCACTTGTAAATATTCCTTTTGACATATTTAAAAGTTCAATGGTTTTTTTTCTTGATGAAGTTTTATATAAATCAATTCGTGAAATTGAATCTAATTCATCATTGTTTGATTTTATTTTTGATTCTATCAAACGGCTGGATAGCCCGCAACCTGCAAGCAATGATTTTCACTTGCTTTTTCTATTAAAATTAAGCCGGTATCTTGGATTTTCTCCCTCACAAAATTACACCTCCGAAAAAAATGTTTTTAATCTTAAAGAAGGCTTATTTCAATCTACATACCCAAACCATCCCCATTTTATTCCTGCTCCACTAAGCGGTCATTTTGCTGCATTAATAAATGCTGATTATTCTTTTACATTAAACATTACATCCTCAGAAAGAAGAATACTAATCCATTTTATGCTTGAATATTTTGCACTACACATTGAAGGTTTCGGCAAAATCAAATCTAACAAAGTACTCGAACAGGTCTGGGATGAACTGGGAGGGATTGAACAGTGAACAGTGAAAATTAATTGAATATATAATCTTCTATTTTTATTTTTGACTAACAACCCCTTCTTTTTTAGCTTTTAAAATTTCATCTCGTTTAAAATGGCTTCTAATCCATCGGGGAAGAATAATTGCACCGATAAAAAGATAAGGATAATAGCTAACCAATCTCCATAGCAGGCCGAGTGATGCAGATAAACCATGAGGAATAAATTCTCCAAGAAAATCGGTGAACATAAACTCGGCAATTCCACTACCTCCGGGTGTCGGACTAAAAAGAATAATAATGCCCATTATAACTTGTCTGGCAAAGACAATAAAATTTTCAACGGGAACATTATGAAAAGCCAGAATAAGACAATTAACAATGGTATATCTGGCTGTCCATGAAAAGAAGGTTCCTGCGAAAGAATAAATCCAGAATTTCCGATTTTTATTTTTTAAACCGTTAGAGGCAATAATTAATTGGCTACCTGTTTCAAGTGCATTTCTTTTCCATCGCCTCAAAATTGGCAATGAAAAAATTTTAACCAACAGTATTTTTATAAAACGGGGATTAATAAATAAAGCATAGGCTACAAAAATTTTATAAGCAAGAATGATAAAATAAACTGTCCAGAAAGTATAAAAAAATCCATCTCCGAATTTAACGGGGCTCATATTCATCATGTCTATAGTCGAAAATAATCTGTCCCGACCTATAGTAAAATAAACCAAAGGTGCCATAATAGCCAAAAAAACACCGTCCTGAAAAGAAGAAAGCATAATAGCAGTAATGCTTCTGCCCATGTTTATTCTTTCACGATTAAGAATAAAAACAGCGAATACAAATCCACCGCCAAGCATTCCTGGAGCAAGTGCAGAAGCAAATTCCCAGAGCATTATTACGTTAAAAGCTTGCCTCCAATTAAGTTCCTGATCGGTAAGGGCACGTATTCGAATCATATAAGCACCATCGCGAACAACCATCATCATAAGTGCCATTGTAATCCAGAAAAAACTCGACCATGTCCAATGAATATTTTCAAAGGCTTGCTTATCAAAATTGCGGACTAAAAGAAAAGAAGCGGCACCCAGCCCAATAATAATTGGTATTATTATCCGCGTTGGCCGGAAAGTTTTGAGAATTTGACTGCTGTCAATTTGCATTGGCGTTCTTAGCTTTCGCTTAGCCAGAAATTATTATATCCTATTCCTAATGTGATTTTAATAATCTGCTCTTGAAGAAGTTCTAAAATTCCTAAAAAAACAAAAATCGCATGCACTTTATTTTCACAAGAAAAAATAAGATCACTAAACGATACTTTATCTTTTCCTTGAAGTAAATTTCTTATTTTATCCTTCTGTTCAGGAATTGTATATGGAAATTGAACTACCCTATGAAAAACTTTTTCCTTTTCAGATTCAAAACGTTTGAGTACTTTGTTGAAACTGTTTAGCAGTTGAAAAAGTGTAAGATTCATTAATTCTTCTGTTTGAACATTCTGCATAGCAATCGTGGCAAGTTCTTTCTGTATATTGCCACGGGAAGCTTTCATACTCCTGTCATCTTCATGATTTCGAAGTTCTTCACAAGATTCTTTATATTGTTTATAAAGAAGAAGGCGTTCAACAAGATCTTTTCTGGGATCAACCTCATTTCCTTGTTCGTCAATTTCAGGTCTTGGCAATAACATTTTTGCTTTTATCCGCATTAAAGTTGCCGCAACAAGTATGAATTCACTTGCCAGTTCTAAATTCAACTCGTTGAATCTGTGAATATAGGTAAGGAAGTCATTTGTTATATCTGAGATTGGAATATTGTGTATATCAATCTCATCCCTTTCAATGAAAAAAAGCAAAAGATCGAAAGGGCCTTCGAATTGAGGTAGTTTTATTTCAAAAATTTTTTCCACCGTGCTGAATTTGGAATCAAACATAAGTAAATCGTTACATATTAGAAAATAAAATGAGGATTAAGGGGGAAATGGGTATCGAGTATCGGGTATATAATGGAATCATAAACAAAAAGAGAATTATTATTAAAAGTCAAAAAAAAATTACCTTTCCATTTTATTTGGCAGCACAGAAAAATAAATAATGATTTTTTTATGAAAAAAATATATCACCTGGCGACTTGCAGTACTTGTCAACGCATTTTAAAACAATGGAAAATCTCTGATGATATTCAACTTCAGGATATAAAAACTGAAAAAATAACACCAAAACAAATTGATGAAATGGCGTATCTTGCCGGAAGTTATGAAGCACTTTTCAGCAGAGTTGCGCTTAAATACAGGAGTCTGGGATTGAATACTAAAAAATTAAACGAAAAAGATTTTAGAAAATATATCCTGGAAGAATACACCTTTTTAAAACGGCCGGTGTTAATTGTTGATTCCAAAATTTACATTGGTAATTCTCCAAAAAATGTTAAAGCTGCTGAAGAATGTATTAAAAAGCGATAAAGTACAGATCTTATTCCTTCGACGCTTGTTAAAGCCAAATCTTAACCTATTTTTGTTCCTCTTTTTAATCTTCCCTGATGATACGTTCAATGACCGGCTTCGGTGCTTCCGCAGTTGAGTTTCAACAAAAAACCATTTCTGTAGAAATAAAATCTGTAAACAGTAAATTCTTTGATTTAACTCTTAGGTTGCCTCCTTTTTATAGAGAAAAAGAAATGGAATTGCGAACTGATTTGGCAAGATTTATCGAAAGAGGAAAAACGGAAGTAACATTTAATATCGAATCTCAGGAAACCAATAAAAAGACAAACTTTAATAAGCCTCTTGTTAAAGCCTATTTTGAAGAATTCAAAAAAATCGATACAGAACTCAATATTTCTACACCGAATTATTTACAACTTATCATGATGATGCCCGATGTTATGATAAACGAGAAAATGGTGTTGTCGGATGAGGAATGGAAAGCTGCCAATAGCGCACTCGGACTTGCAATGAATGCCTTTAAAAGCTTTCGTGAAACCGAAGGAAGTGCCATGGAAAAGGATCTAAGAGAACATATAAATGCAATTACATTAGGAATTCAGGAACTTGCTAAATATGAAAACACCAGAATAGAAACAGTTCGCAAACGCCTGGAAGGAAGTCTCGAAGAATTCATTCAATTAAATAACATAGACCGCAATCGATTAGAACAAGAACTGATTTTCTATATTGAAAAATTTGATATCTCAGAAGAAAAAGTCCGGCTTAATAGTCATTGCGAATATTTTCTTCAAACATTGAAAGAAGATTCTTCTGCCGGAAAAAAACTTTCATTTATAGCCCAGGAAATCGGACGAGAAATTAATACAATCGGATCTAAAGCAAACGATGCGGAAATGCAGAAAAATGTTGTCATATTGAAGGACGAGCTGGAAAAGGTTAAAGAACAAGTTTTGAATATTCTATAATGAGTGAAGGAAAATTGCTTTTGTTCTGCGGACCGAGCGGCAGTGGCAAGACAACGATCGTTCATCATCTTTTGAAAACCGATCCGCGACTGACATTTTCTGTTTCTGCTACCACACGGCAAAAACGCGATAATGAAATTGATGGAATAGATTATTACTTTATTTCTGTGGAAGAATTCCGCAAACGAATCGAGGCGGATGAATTTATCGAATGGGAAGAAGTTTATACAGGAAAATATTACGGAACATTGCATTCTGAAGTTAATAAAATATGGGAAAACGGCAAAGTTCCAATTTTCGATGTTGATGTTGAAGGTGGATTAAAGATTAAAGACAAGTTCGGCAATCGTCTTCTTGCTGTTTTTGTTCGTCCTCCTTCCGTTGAAGAATTACATAAAAGACTGACTGCAAGAAATTCTGAAACTCCTGAATCGTTTAAAGCCAGAATCGAAAAATCAGAACAAGAATTAGCATATGCTTTTCGTTTCAACAAATTCATCGTTAACGATGTACTTAAATTCGCTCTCAAAGAATCGCAAATTATAGTAAATGATTTTCTTGAATCCGATTAGTCTATGGATCATTAATTATTTATAAAATGAAAATCGGTTTATTTTTCGGTTCGTTTAATCCTGTTCATTGCGGACATCTGGTTCTAGCCGGATATATGTCTGAGTTTACCGATCTCGAACAAGTCTGGTTTATCGTTTCTCCACACAATCCGCTCAAACTTAAAAATTCACTTCTTCAGGATTATCATCGGCTGACATTGGTAAAAATAGCCATTGGCGATAATCGTAAATTAAAAGCATCGGATATTGAATTTAAACTTCCTCGTCCAAGTTATACGATTAATACGTTAGTTCATCTCTTTGAAAAATTTCCTTCCCATAAATTTGTATTAATTCTAGGTAGCGATAATTTGGAGTCTTTTCATAAATGGAAAAATTATACAGAGATTTTGGATCAGGTCGAATTGTATGTTTATCCCCGGAAAGATTCTGATGGAGGTGAATTAATCAATCATCCAAAAGTGAAAAAAATTTCCGCCCCAATGATGGAAATTTCTTCAAGCTTCATTCGGGATGCAATTTATTCTAAAAAAGATATCCGTTATATGCTACCCGAAAAAGTATGGGAATATATTGATGAAATGAATTTTTATAAGACGAAATAATGGTTTTGGTTATTTGAAAATGTGAAAGGTTAATAGTCAGTAGTTAATCGTAATAGTTAAATAATCACTGCTATTTGTCTTTCATTTGTATCTTGTACTCCAATAACTATAAATCTCCGATAGTAATCCGATAAACACCAAATTATAATCCAATTACTATGCAGCCTACCTCCACCCTCGAAAAAGAAACCACAAAATCTACAAAAAAAGATATGTACAAATTTGGCACGCGAGCAATTCATGCCGGTCAGGAGCCTGACCCGTCTACCGGTGCAATCATGACACCGATTTATCAGACATCAACCTATGTGCAGGAAAGTCCGGGAAAACATAAAGGATACGCTTATGCTCGAGGCAAAAACCCAACACGAGTTGCTCTTGAAAAATGCCTGGCTTCTCTTGAAAATGCGAAACATGGTATTTGTTTTTCGAGTGGACAAGGTGCTGAAGATGCTATAATAAAACTATTACGCCCCGGTGATGAAGTAATTGCTACCGATGATATTTATGGTGGTTCGTATCGGATGTTTACAAAAATTTATGAGCATTTTGGAATCAAATTCCATTTTGTTGATATGACAAATGCATCTTCCATAGAAAGTTTTATCACTGAAAAAACAAAAATGATTTGGGTGGAAACTCCTACGAATCCTCTTATGCGTATTCTTGATATCGTTGCAATTTGTAAAATCGCTAAGAAAAAAAATATTTTAGTTGTCGTTGATAATACATTTGCTTCACCATTTCTGCAAAACCCGCTTGATTTAGGTGCTGATATTGTTGTTCATTCCGTTACAAAATACATCAGTGGGCATTCAGATGTTGTAATGGGAGCCATCTGTATGAATAATGATAAAATTAATGAAGAGCTTGCTTTTATTGCTAATTCTTGTGGTGCAGTGCCCGGGCCTATGGACAGTTTTTTGGTATTACGAGGAGTAAAGACATTACACATTCGCATGGAGCGTCATTGTTCCAATGGGAAAGCTGTGGCTGAATTTCTCCGCAATCATCCCAAAGTTGATAAAATTTACTGGCCAGGATTTCCTGATCATCCCAATCATCAGATAGCAGTAAAACAGATGAATGATTTTGGCGGAATGATTTCTTTCACCTTAAAAGGGAATTCTAAAGAAGATGCTTTTCGGATGGCTTCTGCAACGAAAGTATTTGCTTTGGCAGAATCCCTTGGTGGGGTTGAGTCACTAATTGGCCATCCTGCTTCAATGACCCATGCTTCAATCCCTGAAGAGCTAAGAGAAAAATCCGGTGTTGTTAATTCACTACTTCGTTTAAGTGTAGGAATTGAAGATGAAACCGATCTCATTGAAGATCTGCGACAAGCTATCGGATAATTCCGTTATTGTTCTAATTAAAAAGATAATTTATGATCTTTTTAATTAGAATATTTGTTTAAATTTGTAATTGACTGAAATACCTATTACTTAATTCTCAGATTATTTCCCTAACCAATGAAAAAACAATTGCTTTTTCTTGCTTATGCAGGACTGTTTTGTTTATTAACACAAGCACAAACTCCACTGTGTTTTACTTCGGAATATTATCATGAAGCTCTTCTGAACGACCCCCAGTTCGCTAGAAATCAGATTGCGCTTGAAAATTTTACTCAACATTTTTCTAAAGAGCAGTCTAAAAACCGTCAAGCAAATACTCTTCCTTTTATTATACCAGTTGTATTTCACATTCTTCATAATTATGGCCCGGAAAATGTATCCGATAATATACTTATTGAAGCCATTCGATTATTGAATCTTGATTATCGTAAATTGAATTCAGATACTTCGAATATTGTTCCTTCCTTCAAGCAAATTGCTTCTGATTGTGAAATTGAATTTCGTCTTGCTACCATAGACCCAAATGGAAACTGCACCAATGGAATTGATCGTATTGTAACTCAAAAAACATATTCTGCTAATGAAGAGTCAAAATTAAATCCATGGCCAAATAATAAATATCTTAATATTTGGGTAGCACAAAGTCTTGCGCAAGCTGGTGCCGCTGCATATGCTTATTATCCCGGCGCCACCAATCCATCAAGAGATGGTATTATGTGTTGGTATCCCTATGTTAACAATACACAACGAACCCTTACCCACGAAGTTGGGCATTGCTTGAATCTAAAACATACATGGGGTGATAATAATAATGTAGAAGTAGCCTGCGGTGATGATAATTGCTTTGATACTCCAGAAACTAAAGGATGGTCACCGGGTCATTGCAATCTTTCCGGCTCTGTTTGTAATCCGCCTTTAATAGAAAATGTACAGAACTACATGGATTATTCTTATTGTGATAATATGTTTACACAAGATCAAAAAACAAGAATGCATGCTTCTTTAAATTCATCAATAGGCGGACGAAATAACCTTTGGAAAGATGCCAATCTTATTGCAACAGGCACGAACGGGCCTCCTAGTTTATGCGCCCCTATTGTAGATTTTATTATTGATCATACTTTTGCTTGCAAAGGAGATCTAGTACATTTTACAGATAAAAGCTGGAATGGCACGGCCACTAATTGGAATTGGTTCTTTCCGGGAGGAAATCCATCTACATCAACTCTTCAAAATCCTACTATTTCTTATTCCGCAACGGGGATCTATAATGCAACCTTAGTTGCTAGTAATTCCTATGGATCCGATTCAATTACAAAAAATTCTCTTATACATGTTACAGGCGATCCATTAAATGTAATTCCATTTATAGAAAATTTTGAAGACTCCACTTCTTTTCCTGGAAACGATGGCTGGATAGATAATCCTTCTGGAGGTTTTACATGGGCACGTGCCACTAATGCTGGAAGTTCTGGTTTTGCGTCTATCAAAATGAACAATTACATTAATGCAACAGGAGATATAGATAGCTGGGTCACTCCATCGTTTGATTTTTCAAATGTAAATAGTCCCGTTACTATTTCATTTAAAATTGCGAATACTCAAAGAAACAGCACATCGAATGATATACTTCAGCTTTTCTATTCACTAGATTGTAGTCAATCTTGGATTTCTACAAGTTACTACAAATCTGGAGCGTCTCTTTCAACTGCTGGAGTTTTTTCTTTTAATTATACGCCTCATAATTCTTCTGATTGGCGTCAGGAAATTGTTAATGTTGATGCCGTTAAATTAAAGCCAAACGTTCGTTTCAAATTTCAAAACACATGTGATCATGGAAATAATATTTTTATTGATGATATTAATATCACTGGCACTTTAGTCGGTGTTAATGATCATGATGAATTGCAATCAGAATTTATAATTTACCCTAATCCAACATCTGGAATCGCTGCTGTTAATTTTTTAATGTTAAAAACAGACAATGTAAAACTTGAAGTAAAAGACATTTTTGGCAGAACCGTATTTATTGTTTTTGATGAGATTATAGGATACGGTTTACATAAGCGTAAATTGCCTGTTCTCACTTCAGGTATTTATCTTATTGATCTTACTATTAACAATAAGCATTACATTCGAAAACTCGTTGTTTCATAAAAACTTATAAGAAAACCCTATGCACTTTCCTCTAATAGACGGTGGGCTTTTTTATTATGTGCTAATTTTTGTTTAATATGCTTCATAAAAAAGTTAACCCAAGCTTAAAACATTCCCTTTTTTTATGAAGATTTGCTGATTGAAATGAAGAACCGATTTTTTTACCGCTATATAGCTTTTTTCTTTTTGTTTTTTTCGGCAAGAACTTTTGTTCAAGCCCAGGAGGCAACGGTGTATGGTAAAAATATTTTTTCAATAAATCTTACACGCCTCGTTATTTCAGAAGTTAATTTAAGTTACGAGCATTTCTTAAACTCACGACGAAGTATTGAATTCGACGGAGGACTGGTTTATGCAAGCGATTTTCTGGGAGACCAAATTAAAGATTGGAGTAAATCGACATTGTTTTCTGAACATGGGTATACCGGGCGTTTTCACTATAAAATTTTCAAAAGATCAGAAGAGAAATCCAGATGGCAAGAATATATTTCGCCGGGAATTGTTTATAAAAATCTTTATTATAATGATAAGGTCTTAACCTCCGATGAAAAATTAGATTATTTTAATTTAAGGTATAAAGAAACTTATTTACAAAAAAGAAGCCGAAGTATTTTTGGCGTTGAGTTTGTATGGGGAAAAGTATTAGAGCCCGGCCGAACATTAACTTTTGATTTTTATTATGGAGCAGGAATAAATGCCACAATTTCTAAACGAACTGACCATAATCGTTATGCTAATTATGTAAGCCCCGGCAATCAATCGAGAAATCAAGCTATTCCTGATTTTGTGGATAAATCATTTTATGTGCGGCCTTATATTTTAATCGGACTAAAACTCCGGTTAAGTCTGTGATGTCATTTCAATCCTGAAATAATTTCGATTACAAAATTCTGGATTAATGTGCTTCCAACCAATTTTTCCCCGTTCCCATTCCAATCTCTACCGGAACTTTTAAATTTAAAGCTGTTTTCATTCGGTGCGATACGATTTTTTTCACTGCTTCTATTTCGTCTTTGTGTGTATCAAAAACAAGTTCATCATGTACTTGCAGCAACATCTTTGAGCGTAGTTTAGAGGCATTAAGATCATTGTGAATGTTGATCATTGCAATCTTAATCATATCAGCCGCACTGCCCTGGATTGGAGCATTAATAGCATTCCTTTCAGCAAAACCACGAACAGTTGCATTGGCCGAATTAATATCGCGTAAATATCTGCGGCGGCCCATTATTGTTTCTACAAATCCTTTTTCCCGCGCACTCTGAATACTCATGTCCATATAATCTTTAATGTATGGGTACTGCCTGAAATAGTTTTCTATAATTGACTTTGCTTCCGTTCGAGAAATGTTCAGCCGGTCAGCAAGACCGAATGGAGAAATGCCATATATAATTCCAAAGTTTACCATCTTGGCATTTCGTCGCATGTCTGATGTTACTTTTTCGCGATCAACACCATATACTTTCGAAGCAGTTGCAGCATGAATATCTTCTCCGCTTTTAAATGCTTCCAACATAGCCGGATCACCGCTAAGTTCTGCAATTATTCGTAATTCAATTTGAGAGTAATCGGCAGAAAGTAATATATAGTCTTCGCTCCGTGGAATAAATGCTTTGCGGATTTCTCTTCCTCGTTCTGTACGTATTGGAATATTTTGCAGATTTGGATTATCGGAACTCAACCTTCCTGTTACTGCAACCACTTGGTTAAAGCTAGTATGAATACGACCTGTACGGGGGTTTATCATAGAAGGAAGAACATCGACATAGGTGTTTTTCAATTTAACGAGTTCGCGATAATCAAGTATGCGTCTTACAATCGGATGTTTATTTTCGAGTTTGCTTAAGATATCTTCACTCGTTGAATATTGGCCGGTTTTTGTCTTTACCGGTTTTTCTGTAATCTTTAAATTTTCAAAAAGCACCTCTCCCACCTGCTTAGGTGAGGAAACATTAAATGGTTTGCCCGCCATCGATTGAATTTCTTTTTCGACCGCTTGTATGTCGACTGTAAGTACGCTTGATAAGTCTCTTAATACAGATTGATCGATTGTAATACCTTCTGCTTCCATTGCAGACAGAACATTGACCAAAGGCATTTCTATTTCTTCAAATAATTTTCTTACGGGCCCATTATCCAGTAACTTATCGAAAACGTTTCTCAATTGAAACGTAATGTCGGCATCTTCAGCAGCATATTCTGAAACAACAGGAATTGGAATATCCCTCATACTCAACTGATCTTTTCCCTTTTTGCCGATCAATTCTTCAATGGAGACTGGCGAATAGTTAAGATATGTTTCAGCCATTACATCCATATTGTGTCTCATATCAGGCTGAATTAAAAAATGAGCTATCATGGTATCGAAAACCTTTCCCAAAATTTCAACGTCATACCATCGCAAAACAGTCATGTCGTACTTTAGGTTTTGCGCAATTTTCCCGATCGATGCATTTTCAAAAACAGTTTTAAAGGCTGTGACAATTTTTTTTGCTTCATTTTTATCCGATGGAACAGGAATATAATATGCCTCTTGCGCTTTGAAACTGAATGAAAGTCCGACCAGTTCTGCATTGTTTGCATCTATTGAAGTCGTCTCAGTATCAAAACAGAAAAATTTTTGTTTGTTAAGTAATGTGATAAGATTATTTATTTTTTCGGGAGAATCGACTACTTCGTACGAATGCAATGTATCTTGAATCGTCTTGAATGTAGTTGGTGAAGTAATTGTTTCATCTTCTGATTCTGCAATTGTTTGCAGAAACTCTTCATCATTAGAAGCGAACATTGAAGTTTGCCCTGATGGTTTTTTAACAGGTCGCTGAGTTACCGTTTCTTCTTTTGCTACAGAGGATATATTCAATTGTTCAGCCAATCGTCGAAACTCGAGTTCGGAAAAAATTTCTTTTAGTATTTCTTTATTGGGTTCGGATACTTTGAGTCCTTCCGGATTTATTGAAAGAGGAACATCCAATAAAATTGTGGCCAGACGTTTTGATTGAATGGCAAGGTCTTTATTGAGTTCTACTTTTTCTTTTAGTTTTCCTTTTAATTGTTCTGTATTTTTAAGTAATTCTTCGATGGATCCATATTGTTTGATGAGAAGAATAGCCGTTTTTTCACCTACACCGGGAATGCCGGGAATATTGTCGACGCTATCGCCCATCAAACCTAAAATATCTTTTACCTGATCAACATTTTGAATTTCCCATCGCGCACAAACTTCTTTGATGCCCATCACTTCTGCATTTCCACCGGCACGTGCAGGTTTATAAATAAAAGTATGTTCATCGACGAGCTGGCCGAAATCTTTGTCGGGAGTCATCATGTATGTGTCAAAGTTTTGCTTTTCTGCCTGTTTGGCAAGAGTTCCGATAATATCATCCGCTTCGTAACCATCGAGAGAAATGACAGGGATATTAAATCCTTCACAAATTTTAATCACCCAGGGAATTGAACTCGCAAGATCTTCAGGAATTTCCTGCCGGTGTGCTTTATATGCGGCAAATTCTTCATGACGGGCGGTAGGAGCCTGCGTATCAAAAACAACAGCGATGTGAGTTGGTTTTTCTCTTTTAAAAACATCGAGCAGGGTATTTGTAAATCCAAAAATGGCAGAAGTATTTTGGCCTTTTGAATTGATACGGTGGTTATTACTGAAAGCGAAATAAGCACGGTAGATGAGAGCCATAGCATCCAGTAAAAAAAGTTTTTTGTCGGAAGGCATATCGAAATTTTGAAACGTGAAAATAGAGAATCAGGAAACAATTAGCTAATTAACTCATTAAAAACGAAAAATTGGCTGAATGAATACTGTATCTTTGCAGCTAAATTTACTTGACTTTGTCTTTTCAAAACTTCAATTTATCCGATTTATTACTTGATGGCCTCGATACAATGGGCTTTAATAATCCAACTCCAATTCAGGAACAAGTTATTCCGCATATTTTAAGAGGGGCCGATGTAATTGCATGCGCACAAACGGGTACAGGAAAAACCGCTGCTTATCTGCTACCTGTATTGGATAAAATTTCAAGGGATAACATCCCTCATACATGTGCTTTGATTATTTCTCCAACACGTGAACTTGCTTTACAGATTGATCAGGCTTTTCAGGGATTTTCTTACTTCACTCATGCGAGTTCAATTGCTGTTTATGGTGGCAGCGATGGAATTACATTTGAAAGAGAAAAAAAAGCTTTAAAGGAAGGCGCATCGGTTGTGATTGCTACACCCGGGCGATTGCTTAGTCATTTAAATATGGGTTATGTTAAATTCAATCAATTAGATTTTCTGATACTGGATGAAGCTGATAAAATGCTCGACATGGGTTTTTATGATGATATTTTACGAATCATTCGTTTTCTTCCCGAAAAAAAACAGGTATTATTGTTTAGCGCTACCATGCCTCCGCGCATGCGAGAACTTGCCAGAAAAATACTTCACAATCCGGTAGAGATTAATATTGCCATGAGTAAGCCGGCCGTAGGTATTTTACAGCAGGCGTATCTGGTAAACAATCACCAAAAACCAGAATTACTTAAAAAAATTATTACCGATAAAAATTTATCGAGTGTGTTGATATTTGCTTCAACAAAAATAGCTGTGAAAGATCTTGAACGTGAATTACGCCAGCTTCGATTACCTGCCAAAGCTATTCACAGCGATCTTTCACAAGAAGAAAGAGAAAATGTTCTTCTTTCTTTTCGAAACAAATCAACAAAAATTCTTGTGGCAACAGACATCCTTTCTCGTGGTATCGATATTGAAAGCATAGGCCTCGTTATTAATTACGATGTTCCGTCTGATGCGGAAGATTACGTTCACCGTGTCGGACGAACTGCACGTGCAGAAACAACCGGCGAAGCAATAACATTTATCAATGATAAGGACCAGTACCGGTTTGCGCAAATTGAAAAACTGATAGAAAAAGAAGTAATAAAAATCCCGCTTCCTGCCGGAATGGGAAATTCGCCCGAATGGAAACCTGATGCTGCTAAAAGCAGTTTTAAAAAGAAAAGAACTTTCGG
>JANLOW010000255.1:0-3721 GCA_031366785.1 Bacteroidota bacterium
ACAATTAGAAAGGAATTGTCATGTTGAATATTATTTATACCATTTCTGCCATTAGCTAATATAGAGTAACTATAAAAATTTGGAATATGTGTCCGGTATTCACAATGTGCAATAGGAATATCATCTTGGAAATACCAATCTTTCAGAATAAAAACCTGATCGGATTTTATTTTATAATAATATTCAATTATACTTCCTTCATGCAAATCCGGGAAGGCAAATTTTTTCATGTGGTGATAACCATTTATATCTTCGTCCAATATTAGATCTTTGTTTACCATCGTTTCATGAGGTTTGCCGTTGGCGTCTATATTTATTGTATGAGCTTTCAAATCAATAAAACGGTCGGTACTTTTTCTGGCTATGTATGGAATTTCTATATCGCCATATTTAAATCCGGCGGCATTCAATATTTTAATTCTTATTAAACTGTAATAAACAGCTTTGATATCATAGCCTACAATTTCAAATGAGACTGTGCCAAATTTGGTTAATATAACAGCTGAAGCTGTGCTATCCATAGGATAGACTTTCATTTCTAATTCTTCTTTGGAAAATACACCCCATTCCGCTGGATCCTTACCAATATCTGCTTTAGTGTTAAAATGAAATACAAAAAAGACAAAAATTAAAAAAGTTGTTTTCATACTATAGTTTTACCAAAAGAATAGAAATTAATTCATTTATCAAAATATTATGAAATTAATTCTAAAAATTTTGAAGTACTGATAAAATAAAATTCAAATCACAAAAAAATTCTTATTTTGTTTGTCAATTTCAGTTGAATTCTCAATATCGAAAAATTTTAAAATGGCATTTTTCCCGATTTCGCCAATATCGATCGAAAAATTATTTACATAGAGCTGGATGTGTTTATTTCGTACTTCTTTACTCATCTCCTGCGCATGCTTTTTCACATATTCTGAACTTTCTGCCGGATTGGCAAAAGCGAATTCGACGCTTTTTTTTATTAAATCGTTTACCTTCTTTTTAATAGCATCATCCAGATTTCTTTTTATTGCTATTCCTCCTAATGGAATTGGCTGCCCTGTTTTGTTTTCCCATAATTCGCCAAGGTCACTGATTTTTTTCAATCCTTTTGATTGATAAGTAAAACGATTTTCATGTATAATTACACCGGCATCCATTTCACCTTCTAATACAGCTCTTTCAATATCAGAAAATATTATTTCTCTCACATTACTTAATTCAGGATAAAACATCTTAAAAAGAAAATAAGCGGTGGTATTTTTTCCCGGAATCGCTACTGTTTTTATTTCTTTCCGTGGATTAGAAAATTCTTTTTTGGAAATTAATAATGGCCCAACTCCAACTCCAAGTGCACTGCCGGCCGTTAATAATTCATAAGTGTCTTTTATTCTTGAGTAAACTCCAAAACTAATTTTAGTAATGTCCAATTCACCATTAATCGCCTGTTGATTTAATTTTTCAATATCTGACAGTTTAACTTCAAAAGATAATCCACGTGTATCAATTTTTCCATTTACCAATGCATCAAACATAAAAGTATCATTCGGGCATGGGGAGAAACCCAGAGTGAGAATTTTTGAAGCTTCCCTAATATAAGTCGAATGTTTTTTTTCGGGTTCTATCACAAAGAAGAAATAATTTTTATTAAAGTTTTATTCAGGTTTTCAATTGCAAGAGGAATATTCCACGATTCCCTGTTTCTCTTTTCTATATAATTTGAAATGCTTCGCAATTGGAGTGAAGGAATGTTTTCATTTTCACAAACAAAGAAAAAAGAAGCTCCTTCCATTGTTTCAATTTGTGGTTGTAATCTATTCACTATAGTTTTGATTGTTGGATCATTTCCATGGATGGTATTTACGGTAATACTTCGGACTTCTCTTAAAATGTGTATTGAAGCAGCATTTAATAAAAACGTGTTGTTAAAAGAATTTTTTCCCTGAAGGCCTATTTGATCTAATGATAAAAAATCATTTCCATCTTCTGCTCCAAGTTCGGAAAAAATGTCTTTATTAACAGAAACAACTTCGCCAATTGGAATTGAACGGTCAAAGCTTCCGGCAATTCCACAGTTAACTGCCAGGTCGTAATGGTTTTTCATTAATTGCTTTGTTAATGAATAAGCCGTAGCAACCATTCCGACTCCTGTAACAAGGAAATCTAACTCATGGTTTTTTGATTTTATGCCATTTAAAAGAGAAATTTCCTCTTTTGTTGCTGCAGTGATTAAAATTTTCATGACTTCAAAGATAACTCTTAACCTTAGATTCTTTAAACGATTATCTTTGTCCGCAAATCGATCGGTTTTTGATCGTTAATAATCTTAAGATGATATATATTACCCGCAGGGAAACGTTTAGTGCTGCCCATCGCTTAGCCAGAAAAGATTGGAGTAATGAGAAAAATAACGAAGTTTTTGGGAAATGCGCCAATCCGAACTGGCACGGACATAATTACATACTTTGGGTAACGGTAAAAGGCGAAGTAAATCAGGAAACAGGATTTGTCACTAACCTTTCCGATGTCAGTAATATTGTAAAGCAATATGTGCTCGACAAGGTTGATCATAAAAACCTTAATGAAGACGTAGATTTTATGAAAGGTAAACTAAGTTCCACCGAAACACTTGCCATTGAAATCTGGAATCAAATTGAAAAGCCGATGAAACAAATCGGTTGCTTGTTACATTGCGTTAAAATTCAGGAAACGGAAAAAAATTATGTTAAATATTTTGGATGATCAAACGGTTACCCGGAAATAATTTTAGTTGAAGATTACAACCTTAGTTATTATTAATGTTAACTCAACCTCTATTTTTAAACTCAATCCTGTTTATGCACGTTACTAAATACCAAACTATATATGTCTATCGACAATACAATGATTAATGAAAATGAAATGGATGGATACGAGAAGATTGATCAATACAATCCTCATCGAATAAAAAAATTATCATCCAATTATAAATCAATTATTACTGAATTAGGAGAAGATATTAATCGTGAAGGGATTTTAAAAACTCCGGAACGTGCAGCAAAAGCTATTCAGTATCTTACTCATGGTTATGATTTAGATCCCGAAGAAATTTTAAAATCAGCTTTATTTCGTGATGAATACAGGCAGATGGTTATAATAAAGGATATTGAAATTTATTCGATGTGTGAACATCACTTACTGCCATTTTTCGGGAAAGCACATGTTGCTTATATTCCCAACGGATGTATTGTAGGCCTGAGTAAAATTCCAAGAGTGGTAGATGCTTATGCAAGAAGGCTTCAAGTTCAGGAACGGCTTACCACTGAAATCCGTGATTGCATTCAACGAACACTCAATCCATTAGGTGTTGCTGTCGTAATCGAAGCTAAACATCTATGTATGTTGATGCGCGGTATTCAAAAGCAAAACTCTGTCGCCACAACTTCTGCATTTACCGGAGAATTCGAGCATGAGAAAACAAGATCTGAATTCATCCGGCTGATATCTGCCAAACTTTCATGATCCCGATAGCTATCGGGATTAGGCAGGATTATTGAATAATCCGAAAATAATTAACAAAAAAACAACATCTTAAATCAATAATAAAACAATAAATTTGTTCTAAATAAGTTAATAAAACTATGGAAAATAATAATTGGGGTTTTAATCAGATCCAGCAAACGGGTGTTTCAGATCAACCGGTTGCAAAAACTTTTATGGCCAGTGTCTTCTCCTGGATGGGAATTGCATTAGC
>JANLOW010000264.1:0-1700 GCA_031366785.1 Bacteroidota bacterium
AACATGGAACCCTGAATTGTGTAACAATATTTTATTTATCACCCTCATTCTTTGCCAGCTGTGGCATGCATTAAATATTTCAACGGAAAAATCAAAATCATTCTTTAAAACTGATGTATTCACCAATAAGTATGTATGGTATGCTATTGTAATTTGCCTTGTACTTACTCTTGGTGCATATTTAGTTCCACCTGTTGCAAAGGTGCTGTCATTGTATGCTCCAAGCTGGCAGGATCTAACAATTATGTTTGGGTTCAGCTTGCTTTCACTTTTAATTAATCAAATTTTAAAACGAACTAAAATTATTTTATAATGAAAACAGAATCGAAAACAACTATTCAATTTCTCGGTGCAGCTGGAACCGTAACGGGTTCCAAGTATTTAGTAAAAGCATTCGGAAAAAATATTTTAATAGATTGCGGATTATTCCAGGGGTTAAAGCAACTCCGACAGATGAACTGGGATAATTTGCCAATTAACGGCAGCGAAATAGATGTAGTACTACTTACACACGGACATCTTGACCACTGCGGTTATTTACCGCGATTAGTAAAAAGTGGGTTTAACAAAAGAATTCTTGCAACAGAACCTACACTTGAAATAGCAAAAGTGATTCTGGAAGACAGTGCTCGCATTCAGGAAGAAGATGCTGAACGAGCAAATCAAGAGGGATTTTCAAAACATAAGCCTGCTAAACCCTTGTACGATAAAAAAGATGTCGAAAAAACAATCCCTCATTTTTCTCCCCAACCTTTGGATAAATGGATTGAACTATTTGAGAATATTTCCGCAAGATTCCGTTACAATGGTCACATTATCGGTGCAACTTTTATCGAATTTAAACTCAGAAATAAGATTTTTGTTTTTTCTGGTGATATTGGAAGAGAAAATGATTCTCTTATGTATCCTCCGCAAAAACCTGAACAAGCCGATATACTTATAATTGAATCTACGTACGGCAACAAACTTCACCCTGAAAGTGCAGAAGCTCATCTTGCAGAAGTGATAAATGAAGCAGCACAAAAGCAAGGAACTATCGTCATTCCAAGTTTTGCAGTTGAACGCGCTCAATTATTGATGTTTTTGCTTTGGCAGTTAAGAAAGAAAAATGTAATCCCGAATATTCCTGTTTACATGGATAGTCCCATGGGAAAAAATGTATTGGAAATCTTTCATCATAACAAAGAATGGCATAAACTCTCAGTTGAAGATTGTAACGAAATGTGTAGGGATATTATCCTTGTTCAATCGATACAGGACACAATGAAATTAGCAAGGAAAAAAAACGCAAAGATTATTATTGCCGGTGGCGGCATGGCTTCGGGAGGAAGAGTACTAACATATTTCCAAAACTATCTTGGCGATTCTAACGCAACCATTCTTTTGGTGGGCTACCAGGCAGAAGGCACAAGGGGAAGAAGTTTATTGGAGGGAGCGTCACAAATAAAATTATATGGTAAATATTATCCTGTTAAATCACGAACTATAAACCTGGAAGGACTATCAGCTCATGCAGACCAGCATGAATTAATCAATTGGTTAAGCAACATCAAAAATACGCCGGAACATATTTTTATTGTTCATGGTGAGAAGGTTGGAGCAGAAGGATTAAAGAATAAAATCAAAGAAGTATATAATTGGGATTGTGAAATTCCTCTATTGCTTCAAATCAGGGAAATTGATTTAGCTGAAAAAGCCCT
>JANLOW010000273.1:0-9893 GCA_031366785.1 Bacteroidota bacterium
AGAAAGATTATGATTATGCTTTGGAAAAACAAAGTTTCCAAACTGAATAATACCATTCAAAGATAAATCATAATTAATCGTTGTATTAAATCGGTAATCCGGTTTATTTTTATCTATCCCACTAAGTGAAGCATGTACGAAACGCGCCTGTAATGCAAGTGTGTGAGTAAAAAAATTTGTTACATCAAGTGCAATACCAAAATTACGTTTACCTGAAGCAGAAATATCGGTGTATGGATAAGTAATTCCAATGCTTCCGCCTATATCCCAGGAATTGAAATCATTCGATAAAAGGGGTAAACCAGTTTTATCATTTATCATACTTTTATCTTTTTTATCGGCCGTTTGTGCTAAAGAGGGATTTAACGAATAAAAAAATAAAAGCAGAACAATAAAAATTTTCATACTTAATTATTAAGGTTTATTCCTAATTTATTCATTTAAGATGTATGGTTAATTTATTGATTTAATTAAAAAAAAAATTATCATGAATTAATATTCAGTTTTATAAAAATAATCTATGAATACCGGTTTCATAATCTGATTGAATCAATGACAAGAGATTGTTATAATCATTTTCATTGTTTACAAAATCGACATTGTTGGTATCAATGACTAAAATTCTGGTGCCTGATAATTGTTTGAAAAATTCCCAATACCCGTTTTCCAGTTTTTTGAGATATTCTTCTTCAATATTTTGTTCGTAATCGCGGCCTCGGCTTTTTATATTCTTCTTTAGCATAGAAACATCTTTATGAAGATAAACAAGCAAATCCGGTTTTGGCAAATGTGGATTGATAATATGAAAAAGTCGTTGATAAAGCGTGCTTTCATCATTTTTCAATGTGATATTGGCAAAAATGAGAGATTTACTCAGAATATAATCTGAAACGGTTTGTTGCTTAAAAAGTTCCTGTGGAGCTAGTTCATCGTTAAGTTGCTGATACCGGTCGGCCAGAAAAGATAATTCCAAAGCAAAAGCATATCGGCTTTGCTGCTCGTAAAAGAGGGGAAGAAATGGATTCTCGGCAAAGCGTTCAAGCACAAGCCTGGTATCAAAATCTTGTGAAATCCGGCTGGCAAGCGAAGTTTTACCTGTTCCAATATTGCCTTCAATAACTATATAATCATATTTAAGCTTTTTAATCATTTTTTGCATCGCCTCCACTAAAATTGGTTCAATGTTTAACATGCGATTGGGAGTTTAAAACTCTCACTTTCAATGTATCTGTTACTGTTGCAAGCAAATCTTTATTACTACGTTTTAAGACGGGGTGAAACATGTCAGGCAATATTTCAGAAAGAGGAACTAAGGTAAATCTTCTTTCATGAAGATGAGGATGGGGGATTTTAAGATCCGATTCATTGATAACTTCATTGTTAAAATATAGAATATCCAGATCAATCAGCCGGGGTGCCCACTTTTCTATTCGTTCACGACCCATCATTTTTTCAATTTGAAGGAGTTTTTGCATTAATGTATGAGCATCCAAACTTGTATTTAATTCTATAACCTGATTATAATAGGCCGGTTGATCGATTTTACCCCACGCTTCTGTCTCGTAAATGAATGATGTATTTTGAATAGCACCGGCATATTTGGCTATCATTGTTAATGCATATTCCATATTCCGGGAAAGATCTCCGGTATTGCTTCCTGATAATAGTACCGCTGTATTCATTTTTCAAAATTTATCCAAACCTACTGATTTCTGAAAAACCGGCAAGCAGATATCCGCTCTTAATTTTACATTTGCATATTAAATAAATATACAAAACGTATGAAACAATTTTTTAAGTTCATGTTTGCCTCAATGGTAGGATTTGTACTCTCAATGATTGTATTGTTTTTTATTCTTTTGGGAGTCATTTCCGGAATGATGCTTTCTTTAAAAGATGAAGGATCTGTCACAATTAGTGATAATTCTATACTTGAAGTTTCTTTTGAAAATCCTATTGAGGAAAGATCAAGCAATAACCCATTCGAAAACCTAAATTTTAATGGAATCAATCCGAATCGGACTCCCGGACTTAATGATATATTAAAATCAATTTCTAAGGCAAAAGTTGATAGCCGTATTAAAGGAATACTGCTTAATTTAACTTCAATTAAGTCGGGGATGGCAACTACAGAAGAGATAAGAAATGCTTTTCTCGATTATAAAAAAAGCGGAAAATTTATTTATGCTTATAGCGAATCGTATACACAGGGAGCCTATTATCTGGCATCTGTTGCCGATAAAATTTATTTGTATCCTGAGGGCGAAGTTGATTTCCGGGGACTGCATGCAGATTTAATGTTTTTCAAAGGCACGCTTGAAAAACTGGAAATACAACCGGAAATCATCCGGCATGGTAAATTTAAAAGCGCTGTTGAGCCTTTTATGTATGATAAAATGAGCGATGAAAACCGTGAACAGGTAAGCACTTTTTTAAATTCTATCTGGAATAATATTTTGAATGGTATTTCAGCTTCAAGAAATATACCGGTTGAGGAACTTCAAAAAATTGCGGACAATGCCGAAGGACGTAATCCGGAAAATGCTTTGAGTTTACATCTTGTCGACAAACTTTCTTATTATGATCAGGTTCTTTATGATTTGAAAAAGAAAACCGATCAGGGAGAAAAAGAAAAAATAAAATTTGTCTCTTTAAAAAAATATGTCCGTGCTTATGTAAAGGGTGATGATTATTCAGCTAAGAAAATTGCTATCGTGTATGCCAGCGGTGATATTGTAAGCGGTGAAGGCAATGAAGATCAGATTGGTTCAGACAAAATTGCTGCAGCCTTACGAAAAGCCCGCCTCGATTCATCTGTTAAAGCCATCGTATTTCGTATAAACTCCCCTGGAGGCAGCGCTTTAGCATCTGATGTTATTTGGAGAGAAACAGTACTCGCTCAAAAGACAAAACCTCTGATTGTTTCTATGGGTGACTACGCCGCTTCAGGAGGCTATTATATTGCTTGTGCTGCCGATACTATTGTGGCCCGGCCAAATACAATTACGGGTTCTATTGGTGTCTTTGGTTTGTTATTCAATACTCAAAACATGTTTAAGAATAAACTAGGTATAACCTTCGACAGCGTTAAAACCGGGAAGTATGCTGACATCGGCACTATGAACCGCCCTATGAAAGATAATGAAAGAGCGATTATTCAGGGCGAAGTTGAAAAAGTGTATGATACCTTTATTTCACATGTTGCCAATGGAAGAGAAATGACTAAAGAAGATGTTGACAATATCGGACAAGGTCGCGTTTGGAGCGGAGCAGATGCAAAACGTCTCGGACTGGTTGATGTTTTAGGAGGATTAAACGATGCCATTTCTATTGCGGCTAAAAAAGCTAACCTTACTACATACCGTACTGTTGCTTTACCTGAGCAAAAAGAATTTTTCGAAAAACTTGTTGAAGATTTAAATGCAGAAGCAAAAGTTTATTTTGCAAAACAACAACTTGGAGAGTCTTATTTATATTTGGGAATGTTCAATGATTTAGCAAAACAAAAAGGAATAGTAGCAAAAATTCCTTTTATGATAGAAATCGAATAGTTGATTGTAACCGGAAGATGATTATTAATTAAAAAGAATAATTCATTTTAAAAAAATCTTCCGTTTTACTCTTCAATCTTTTTAGCTTCTTCTTTTGTTGCAGGTTTAGACGGCTCAGTTGTCTCTTTAGAAGCATTGCGAACTTCATTTTCAATTCCGCTCATTGCATCCTTGAATTCACGCATTCCTTTTCCTAATCCTTTAGCAAGTTCCGGTATACGTTTCGAGCCGAAGAAAAGCAGTACAACAAGTAAAATGACAAATATTTCTCCACCACCCAGGTTTAGAAATAAAATTGTTAGTTGTGACATTTATTAAATTTATATTCAAAGATAGGGAGTTAATTTGAAAATCAGTCCAATTGAAATTTGAAAATGGAAATATACCCGTTTTTCAAATTTCAATTGAACCTATTTTAAATTATTTTAACTCTTTTTTCGCGAAATCAACCACAATAGGCGTTGCAATACAAATAGATGAATACGTTCCGATAACGATTCCAATAAGAAGGGCAAAAGTAAATCCGCGGATAACTTCGCCACCAAATATGAAAATCGCAAGGAGTACAAAGAAAATCGTAAGGGAAGTATTAATTGTTCGGCTTAATGTTGCATTAAGGGCATCATTAATAACCTTTTTCTGATCCTTAGCATGGTGATGTATACCGACAAACTCCCTGATACGGTCAAATACAACGACTGTATCAGTCATTGAATAACCCATTACCGTTAAGATTGCAGCAATAAATGCCTGATCTATTTCAAGAGAGAATGGCAGAATTCCATTGAAAATTGTATAGAATGAAAGTACCACAAGTACATCATGCACAAGGGCAATTACGGCACCCAGGCCAAATTGCCAACGACGGAAACGAACAAAAATATAAACGAACATTAATGCACACCCAATAATAATGGCCCAAACAGCAGATGTTTTAATATCATCGGCAATGGTTGGTCCAACTTTCTGTGAACTTAGAATTGTATAATTACTTCCTGCCAATGCTTTAAGTCCATCATTAAGTTTTTCAGAAACTCTTGCTTCTGCATCCACACCCGGATCTTCAATCAAATAACTGGTCGTTATTTTTACCTGATTGGAACCACCGAAGGTTTTTACTTCAGGTGCTTTAGTGAAGGGAGACTTTAATGCATCAATTACTTCGACAGTTGATACTTTCTTATCAAAACGAACGACGTATGTACGGCCACCTTCAAAATCAACTCCAAAATTTAATCCTTTAATTATAAAAGCGATAATACCTGCTGTAATAATAGCGCCTGAAATAATGTAATATAGTTTTCTCTTTTCAACGAAATTGATATGAATATTTTTAAAAGCTCCTTTAGTACTTTTATTCCAAAAGCGAATCTCTTTATTTCGTATCAACATCCAGTCGAATATTAAACGGGTAATAAAAATAGCACTGAATAAAGAAGAGAGAATACCAATTATAAGCGTTGTTGCAAATCCCTGTATTGGTCCTGTACCAAAGATATAAAGGATGATACCGAGAATAAGTGTCGTCACATTCGAATCGATGATTGATGAATATGCATGCTTAAAACCATCGCTTACTGCTAAACGCATTCCTTTCCCTAAAGCAAGCTCTTCCCGGATACGTTCGAAGATAAGTATGTTGGCATCTACAGACATACCAATGGTAAGAACAATACCGGCAATACCCGGCAAAGTGAGAACAGCTCCAAGCGATGCTAAAATTCCCATTACAAAAAATACGTTTGCAAATAATGCTACGTCGGCAACAAGTCCTGCATTATTGTAATACGTTACCATGAATAACAATACAAGCACAAGAGCTATAACAAATGAAAGTAATCCCGAACTAATTGCCTCTTGTCCCAGAGTAGGCCCTACAACAGTATCTTCTACGATACGAGCCGGAGCGGGAAGCTTTCCTACTTTAAGTATATTAGCCATATCTTCTGCTTCTTCAAGCGTAAACTGGCCGGTGATGCTTGAGCTTCCACCTGAAATTTCCTGGATAACATTCGGATAAGAATATACATAGTCATCAAGAACAATGGCAATTGATTTATTTACATTGTCGTGTGTAAGTCGCTTCCAGATTTTAGCACCTTCGGCATTCATTGACATACTTATTTCCCAGTTATTTGAAAACTGTCCTTTTTGTTTTCTAGCATCTACAACAGCAGAACCATCAAGTGGTGCAATGTGATCGCGACTCGGCATACGAATAGCAACGAGTTGCATAACCTTACCATCTTTATCTATAGATTTTACAGACCAGATGGCTTTGAATTCACGCGGGAATTTCGAAATTACCTGAGGCATTTCGAAAATCTTATTAACCTTACCTGTATCTTTTACTAATGCTGAACCGATAACCGGACCTTTTCGGAGCTCGGATTGATTTTGTTCATTTTGCTGAACCGATGGTTGTAAAATTGCAAACAATGGATTCTCTTTTGCATATTCTTCGAAAGATTTCTGCCCGGCTTTATTAGTAGTATCTTTTGCAGATGTATCATTACCGGCCGGCTTTTCAAGCTGAGTCATTAATGAATTGTCAGTAGAATCTTTTTGAGTATTGCCTGCTTCTTTAAGTGTATCCTGACGGGTACTTAATGAATCCGGTTGAAGACTTGTAGTTGAGCTGTCCGATTTCCCGATTAATTTTAAAACCTTATTAGCTTCTTCTAACATAGGATAGATGTCCTTGTTATCATAGGTTTCCCAGAATTCAAGCTTTGCGGTTCCTTGTAATAATTTACGAACGCGTTCAGGTTCCTTAATACCGGGAAGTTCTACGAGAATTCTTCCATTACCAAGTTTCTGGACGTTCGGCTGAGATACACCAAACTTATCAATACGGGTTTTCAGGATTTGATAGGTACGGTCAAAAGCAGCATCGCCTTCTTTTTTAATGACAGTTTTTACCTCTTCATTTGATGAGTTAAAATTAACTCTGTCCTGCAATTCTTTCGTTGCGAAAATCGCAGCGAGTCGTGCATTTGGATCAAGCTTTTGGAACTCTTCAACAAATAATGTAACAAAGTCTTTCTGACTATTGGCTTGCGCTTTTTGAGCATTTTCAATGGCTTTATTAAATGTACCATCCTTACTGTTATTAGCCATAGAACGAATAAGGTCGACTAGCGAAACCTCCATGGTAACGTTCATACCACCTTTTAAATCAAGCCCGAGATTAATCTCATTCTCCTGACATTTTTTATATGAGAAGCCTAAAATTGGATATACCGGGAGGGTATTTATTGAATCGATATAGGCTTTTTCTTTTGCAGGATCACCGTTAGAAAAAGCTTTCGCATTTTTCTCTACATTACTTGTAACAAACGTAAAACTGAGCTGGTAGAGACAAACAACCGCCAGAAGGATCGCAAATAACTTAACTGCACCTTTGCTTTGCATGGATAAACTGTAAATTTAGAATGAATTAAACTTATTTTTTTGAGCGTGCAAAGATAGAATAACAAGCTTAATTTCCAATTTAACCATTAAACGCTACTAGATTCAATATCAGCGAGAAAAGCTAATTGAAGCAGAAAAAAATGAAAATATTCCGTTGCAAATGTTCCTTTAAAAGTAAATAAATCCTTTATTTCCTATTATTGAAAATGCTTTTTAGTGAATTTTTGACGCTATTTTATGCGAAAAGTCGAAAAATCAACTAATATAAATTATCCCTGTGGGTGATTAAGTTATAACTTCAAAAATCAAAACTATTTATTTTAATAGTCTATCAGCCAAACTAATTCCCAGGTCTGATTTATTAAGAAAATAAAATAAAAGCATCGAACAACAAACAAGTTGAAAAATCAAAAAGGATATTTTAAATAAATGATTTCGACCTCTGTAATTAGTTCTGCTTAAATTGTAGTTGTAAGCCATCTGTTCTTTTTTTTACAATTTAATGTTCAACACTCCTTTAAGGTGGTCAATTCACCAGTATTTCTTACATAAAGCAAAAAAGAATCAATAGACTAGAGACTAAAGACTAAAGACAAGAATAATTGATAGTGGTTTTAATACTTGAATAAATACATTTATAATTTCGATTTTTGTAACTTGCACACTTTAAAAAAATATAAAAATGGCTTTTGATTTTGAAATGATACGGCGTGTGTATGCTGGCCTTGGTGAAAAAATTGTTTCTGCCAGAAAAATTGTTTCTCGTCCGCTCACGCTCACAGAAAAAATTCTTTATTCTCATCTTTCATCAAAATTTCCGGAAAATGCTTTTGAACGAGGCATATCGTATGTTGATTTTAATCCGGATCGTGTAGCAATGCAGGATGCAACTGCTCAAATGGCTCTTCTTCAATTCATGCAGGCAGGTAGACCTGTTGTTGCTGTTCCTTCTACGGTTCATTGCGATCATTTAATTCAGGCTAAGACAGGTGCTAAAGAAGATCTTTCTGTCGCTCTTGATAAAAATAAAGAAGTCTATGATTTTCTCTCTTCCGTTTCAAATAAATATGGAATTGGTTTCTGGCGTCCGGGTGCAGGAATAATTCATCAGGTCATTCTCGAAAACTATGCTTTTCCCGGTGGTTTGATGATAGGTACTGATTCTCACACTGTAAATGCAGGCGGATTGGGAATGATAGCAATTGGCGTCGGCGGTGCTGATGCCTGTGATGTTATGGCCGGCTTACCCTGGGAACTTAAATTTCCAAAAATAATCGGTGTAAAATTGACCGGTAAACTTAGCGGTTGGGCATCTTCAAAAGATGTAATATTAAAAGTGGCCGGTATTTTAACTGTCAAAGGAGGCACTGATAAAATCCTTGAATATTTCGGTCCGGGTGCGGAGAGCCTTTCTTGTACAGGCAAAGGAACTATTTGCAATATGGGTGCTGAAATCGGTGCCACAACTTCTATCTTTTGCTACGATAAAAAAATGTCTGAATATCTTCGTGGTACGGGCAGAAAAGATATCGCTGACGCTGCTGATGGAGTATCTGAACATTTACGCGGTGATAAAGAAGTTTATGAAAATCCATCTGCTTACTTTGATGAAGTTGTGGAGATTAATCTTTCTGAACTGGAACCACATGTTAATGGTCCGTTTACTCCTGATCTCGCCTGGCCTATTTCTAAATTTGCTGATGCTGTCAGAGAAAATAACTGGCCTTCGAAACTGGAAGTCGGTTTGATTGGTTCATGTACAAATTCATCCTATGAAGATATTTCCCGTGCTGCTTCTGTTGCGAAACAAGCAGCCGATGCCGGAATAAAAGCGACTTCCGAATTTACTATTACACCCGGCTCAGAACTTGTGAGGTTTACCGTTGAACGTGATGGGTTTCTCGGCACTTTTGAAAATATCGGCGGCGTTGTTTTAGCCAATGCCTGCGGTCCTTGTATCGGGCAATGGGCGCGCCACTCTGACGATCCGTTACGCAAAAATTCGATCATTACTTCCTTCAATAGAAATTTTGCAAAAAGAAATGATGGCAATCCTAATACACATGCCTTTGTCGCTTCTCCTGAACTTGTAACAGCATTTGTTCTCGCAGGTGATCTTACTTTCAATCCTCTTAAAGATACTCTAACAAATTCGAAAGGAGAAAAAATAAAACTTGCCGAACCGAAAGGAATTGAACTTCCTGTAAAAGGTTTTGAAGTTAAAGACGCAGGTTATCAGGAGCCGGCTAAAAACGGAAATGCAATTTCCGTTCTTGTTTCTCCAACTTCCGAACGTCTTCAGTTACTAGATCCTTTTCCAGCCTGGGAAGGAACGGATCTGAAAAGTCTTAATCTTCTCATTAAAGTAAAAGGTAAATGCACAACAGATCATATTTCTATGGCCGGGCCTTGGTTAAAATTCCGTGGTCATCTCGATAATATTTCCAACAATATGCTTATCGGTGCAATCAATTCATTCAATGACAAATCAGATTCTGTTAAAAATCAATTAACCGGACAATATGATTCTGTTCCAAAAGTTCAGAGAGCTTATAAAGCGGCTAAGATCGGATCGATTGTCGTAGGCGATGAAAATTATGGTGAAGGATCGTCCCGTGAGCATGCCGCCATGGAACCCCGGCACCTCGGCGTACGAGCTATTTTAGTTAAATCATTTGCGCGTATTCACGAAACTAATTTGAAAAAACAAGGAATGCTTGCTCTTACATTTACCGACAAAAATGACTATACTAAAATTCGTGAGGATGACAGTTTCGATATCATCGGATTAAATAATTTCAAAACGGGGATTCCGCTTTCTATTGTCCTTCATCACAGTGACGGAACCTCGGATGAATTTAATGTCAATCATTCTTACAATCATAATCAGATCGAATGGTTTAAAGCGGGTGGTGCTTTGAATATTAT
>JANLOW010000288.1:0-8576 GCA_031366785.1 Bacteroidota bacterium
ATTTCCGTATGTTTGCACCCCTTAAAACCTTATGCGAAGGCCTTCGTAAACCAATTTCAGATGATTGCCAAAGATTTAATTAACGACTCATTTCCTCCTCTGAAACTCAGCGATTCAGGACTGAAGGCACTTAACTGGATGGAAGAATTCCGTTTAGAGCATCTTCCTATCGTCGATGGTTTAACATATATTGGCCTTGCTTCTGAAGAAGATATTCTAAAATTAAGCTCGCTCGATCAGCCATTAGCCAATCATAAATTGCCACTTATCAAACCGTTTGTCCGTTTCAATCAACCGGTTTTTGAAGTGGTAAAATTAATATCGCAAGACAAACTCACTATCGTTCCAGTTCTAGATTCTGCAGGAAATTATATTGGCCTTATTACTTTGGCTGATATTCTCAAACATTATTCTGAAAGCGGAATTTTTGATGATGCTGCCGGTGTTATTGTTCTTGAAGTCGGAGCTAAAAACTATTCCATGAGCGAAATCGCTAGACTGATTGAAAACGAAGACGCAAGAATATTAAGTCTCTACATCACGCCCAATGCAGAGAATGAAACTATCGATCTTACGATCAAAATAAATCAACCCGAACTTTCACGAATTCTTTCATCTTTTTCGCGACACGATTATATCGTTAAAGAACATTATCACCAAAGTGAATTTATGGACGACCTTAAATCACGATATGATTCATTGATGAATTACCTAGGTATTTAACTTTTTCAGCATGAATGCAGTTAAGCACACTATATTGCTCTGCTTCTTATTCTGCTTGTTTATAACAGTAGCTGTTGGACAAGATCAAAAAATTTCAATAAAAAATACCGATACTCTTTCCAATAATTTAACGATTGGAAATATTACACTTATCGGAAATAAAATTACTAAAGACCGTATTCTTTTTCGAGAACTAACATTTCAAAAAGGAGATACAATTGATTCATCGATCGTAGAAAAAACATTTAAAAGAAGCGAAGAGAATTTATTTAATACTTCTCTCTTCAATTCTGTACATATAACCTGGCTTCTTGAAAACGATAAAATAAATGTCTTTATTCTGGTTACCGAACGATGGTACATTTTTCCGCTACCAATTTTTGAAATTGCAGAAAGAAATTTTAATGTCTGGTGGCAGACAAAAGATTTTTCAAGAATCGTTTATGGAGGCTTACTAAATTGGAATAATTTCCGCGGAAGAAATGAGGTCTTAACAATTTCTGCCAGATTGGGTTATACACAACGTATAAGTTTTTATTACAATGTTCCATCAATAAACAAACAACAACGCTCCGGGCTTACCTTTGGTTTTTCATATTCAAGAAACCATCAGTCGAGTGTTAATACAGTTAATAACAACATTGTTTATTATAAAGATGAAGATCTGTTTTCTAAAAAAGAATATGGTGGATCGGTTGCCTATACGTATCGCAACGATCTGTATCGGACACATATAATTGAAGGAGGCTTCCGGCATAGTGAAGTACTTGATACAGTAATTCACCTTAACAATGATTATTTTTCTCCGGGAAAATCAAAACTTAATTATTCTGTTCTCCGTTATTTTTTTAAAAGCGATCACAGGGATATTGTCATTTATCCGTTAAAAGGATATTATATAGATTTTGAAATTGCAAAAAACGGTTTCAGTTTTCTTAAAGACGATATCGATATCGCTTACATCACCGCTCACGGAAAAAAATTCTGGCCATTAATAGATCGGTTTTATTTCGGCACAGGTTTAAGTTTAAAATATACTGCAGGGACTAATGTACCTTATTACCTTTCCAAAGGACTTGGTTATGGCAGGGATTTTTTAAGAGGTTATGAATATTATGTAATAGACGGACAGAATTATGTTTTACTCAAAACAAATCTAAAGTTTGAATTACTCCCGAAAAAAGAAATACATCTTGATTTTATTCCATTGAATAAGTTTTCAACGATTCCTTATGCATTTTATTTAAACCTTTATGCTGATGGTGGTTATGTAAAAGACGATCTTTATGCTTTAAATAATCCTCTGGTTAATTCCATGCAAATAGGTTATGGCGGAGGAATTGATTTTGTAACATATTATGATATGGTATTCCGTTTTGAATATTCTATAAACAAATTGGGAGAAACCGGATTTTTTGTTCACTTTACTTCGCCAATCTGAAAACAGAAATTAAATGAATATTGCTATTTACGGACGGCCGGTTAATACAAACCAGCTTACCCTTGCCGAAAGCGTAATCAGTCTTTTAAAAAAGACTGATTGCAAAATTCGAATCCATGCACCTTACTTGATTTTTCTGGAATCAAATCTGAAAACCAAACTGTCACTTGAAGTGTTTAATACCAATGAAGATATTAAATCAGATACCGATTTTCTCTTCAGCATTGGCGGTGACGGAACACTTCTCGATACTGTTTTCCTCGTTAAAGATTCAAATATTCCTATAGTCGGTATTAATGCAGGAAGGTTAGGGTTTTTATCAAACATTTCCCGCGAAAATCTAGAAATGGCTATTTCAAGTTTATCAAAAGGACATTATTCACTCGATACTCGCACACTTTTAAGACTTGAGGCAAATCATCCGATTTTCGAAGGTGAAAATATTGCTCTTAATGAGTTTACGATTCATAAAAAAGAAACTTCCAGTATGATCACTATACATACTTATTTGAACGGTGAATATCTCAACTCTTATTGGGCTGATGGTATAATGATCTCCACTCCTACCGGATCAACCGGTTATTCATTAAGTTGTGGCGGACCAATCATTGTCCCCCAATCTGAAACATTTGTTATTACTCCCATTGCACCTCACAACCTAAATGTAAGACCAATTGTAGTTTCTGATAAAAATGTAATCTCCCTCGAAGTTGAAGGACGTAGCCAACATTTCATGGCCACCCTCGATTCCCGCTCTGTTACTATCGATTCGGGTTTTCAGCTTGCTGTAAGAAAAGAAAATTATACGATTAATCTTGTAAGATTGAATAACGAAGATTTTCTCAATACTCTTCGTAAAAAACTTAATTGGGGACTTGATTCCAGAAATTAATCCGAAAGATAATTCGATTCATCCTTAAACTATTGCAAAAGTCGATTCCTTATAATTTGACCATTTAGTTAATTTACTATATTTGCCTTCCTCCAAAACTCATATGAAGAAGACTGTACTAATTTTGCTGTCTCTTATTGTCCTCTTACCCGCAATTACCAACGCTCAACGATGGAAAAGGCAACGCTATGAATTTAGCTTTGGCGCTGGTGTAACTAATTTTCTAGGTGAATTAGGAGGCGCAAATCAGATAGGAACTCATTATTTTAGAGACCTTGAATGGTCGCAGGCACGTTTAGCCCTTGCCGTAGGATTTCGTTACAAACTCACTAACTATTTTGCTTTGAAGTCACATCTAACCTATGGTAGGGTTTCCGGTGACGATAAGCTTACTGAAGAGAGTTTTCGGAACTATAGAAATCTAAGCTTCTTCTCTGATATTTATGAATTAAATGTAAATTTTGAAGCGGCTTTTCAGCAGGAACAAATTGGTCACAGGTATCATCTGAGCAAAGTGCGTGGTGCTCTGGGTTATGAAATTTATACCTATGCTTTTGTCGGTATGGGAGTGTTTCATATGGATCCGAAAACAGAATACAATGGATCTGTTGTTCGCTTGCAGCCTCTTGGAACTGAAGGACAGGGAATAGTTCCATCCCGTTCGAAATATTCTCTTTTTCAGTTTTGTATTCCCGTCGGCATTGGTTTTAAATATACTGTTAATCAACAATATGGTTTTGGTTTGGAATTGGGAATAAGAAAAACATTTACAGATTATATTGATGATGTTAGTACTACTTATTTCGATTTTGCAAGCTATCCAGGGCAATACGATCCACTTGCCTATCAATTAGCTGACCGGTCAAATGGAACAAAACCAGAAAATACCCTTGCCGGTAGTCAAAGAGGCGATAATCGTAAAAGCGATACCTATATGTTCGCAGTCTTCAGTATAAATTATAAACTAAATAGCGGCCGCGGAATTCTTCCGCGATTCTAAGGCAAATTTTTTTCACATTAAAGCGTTTGCCTAAATTCAACCATGTTGGCCAGATATTTAATTCCTTTCTTATTGTTTTTCTCGCTTATTCCTTTTTTAAAGGCTGATGCTCAATACAATGAAGTTGGAATCCTGATTGGCGCCTCTAATTATAAAGGTGAACTGTCACGCCACTTGTTTAATACAGACTTTCTGCATCCTGCCATTGGCGTTTTTTATCGTCACAATCGTGATAGAATGTGGAGCTGGAAAATCGAAATAAATTATGGAAGAATTTCAGGTGATGATGCTTATGCTAAAACACCCTTTGAACTAGACCGTAATCTATCTTTTTATTCAAATATTCTTGAAATTTCACCTCAAATCGAATTTAATTTTTTCCCTTTCGAAACAGGAAGAAATGATTATCCATTTACACCTTATATCTTTACCGGATTGTCTGTTTTTCACTTTAATCCAAAAGCAAAATTGGGGAATGATAATTTTGAATTACAACCACTAGGTACTGAAGGACAAGCTATTAATGGAGACAATCGTTATAAACGAGTTCAAATTGCAATTCCTATCGGAGGTGGAATTAAAATCTCTGTCGGTAGTTTTGGTATTGGCCTTGAAGTAGGTGCACGTCGGGCTTATACCGATTATCTGGATGATGTAAGCGCTCTTTATCCGGATATGGCAGCATTAAAAGCTTCGAGCGGATCTACTGCTGTTATTTTTTCTGATAGGTCTTTTTCCCGATTAGATACCTCAGCTTCAATTAGCAATACCTTTAATAAACAAAGAGGCAATGCGTCTGATAAAGATTGGTATCTATTTGCAGGAATTACTGTTTTCTGGAGATTGTCAAGTACATTAAAAGAAATCTGCGAGCCTTTTAAAAGAAGACGTTATTGAAGGAATATTTGGTAGTGCGTTGATTTGTCAATTACTTTAATTTTAAATTTTTTTTAACGTATTAACAATAGCTATAATCCAAATCAACAAATCAACGATTCAACGAATTTACTACCTTGCGCCGCCGATAAAATGAGCCTTCTCCTGAAAGATAAAATAATACTTTCGAAACTACCATTGCATGTTGCTATTATTATGGATGGCAATGGACGTTGGGCTCAGCGTCTAGGTGAATTGCGCGTTTTTGGTCATCAAAATGGTGTTAGAGCCGTCCGTGAAATCACAGAATCTGCAGCCGAACTTGGTATTAAATATCTTACTCTCTATGCTTTTTCTACAGAAAATTGGAATAGACCACAAGAAGAAGTTAATGCATTAATGGAATTGCTGGTGCACACTATCCACGCTGAAAAAGAAACATTAAATAAAAATAATATTCGTCTCCTGGCCATAGGGGATCTTAAATCTTTGCCGCAGAAATGTTTTAATGAACTTATGGAAGCCATTGACGATACCTCTCACAATACACAAATGTCTCTTGTCTTGGCTCTCAGCTACAGTGCCCGTTGGGAAATTACAGAAGCAGTAAAAAAAATTAATGATGATGCATTGACAGGTAAAATTAAAAATGAAAATATTGATGAATCAGTAATATCATCCTACTTAAGTACTGCAGGTATTCCGGATCCGGAATTACTTATTCGTACCAGTGGCGAAACCAGAATTAGCAATTTTTTATTGTGGCAAATTGCTTATACAGAACTTTATTTCACGGATAAATTGTGGCCTGAGTATACTAAAGAAGATTTTTATAAAGCAATTGTTGATTTTCAAAATCGCGAACGACGTTTTGGATTAATAAGCGATCAAATAAGCAGACCGATATGATCAAATATTTTTATTTAATATCAATCTTTTTGTTATTTACTTTTTCTCTCAATGCCCAAGTAAAAATAGGTGGAGATAGTTTGATTATTGATTACGGGAATCCTCAACAATATGAAGTTGGCGGAATTGTTACCGCAGGAACTCAATTTTTAGATGAAGCTGTTTTAATAAATATATCAGGAATATCAGTTGGTGACTCTATCGATGTTCCCGGCGAAAAAATTTCAAAAGCTATTGAAAACCTCTGGAAACAAGGATTGTTTTCTGATATAAAAATTATTGCCACACATACTATTGGAAAAAAGATTTTTCTTGAAATTCGTCTGCAGGAACGACCACGATTATCTACATTTAAATTCACAGGCGTCAGCAAATCGGAAGCCGATAAAATCAGAGAGAAAATTTCTTTGGGTGATAAAGTTGTTACAGAAAATTTACTCGAAACAACTAAAAATACTATCGTAAACTTCTATTTGGAAAAAGGTTATCTTAATACCGAAGTAAATATTGTTAGCATTAAAGACACTTTATTCGCAAACAGAGAGAAACTTACTATAAATGTAAATAAGAAATCAAAAGTTAAAGTAAATCAGATTATTTTCGAAGGCAATAAATTTTTTAGTGAAAGAAAGCTTAAACATGCCCTAAAAGAAACCAAAGAAAAAAAATGGTGGAAGATTTTTACATCATCTAAATTCATTGATGATAAATATCAGGAAGATAAAAATAAAATAGTTGTTAAATATAACGACAAAGGTTATCGCGACGCACGTATTGTTTCCGATTCAATTTATAAATTCGATGAGAACAGTATCAATATTAAAATTAAAATCGATGAAGGAAACCAGTATTTCTTCCGAAATATAAACTGGCTTGGAAATACAAAACATACTTCGCAGGAATTAAATAGTATTCTTGGAATAAAAAAAGGTGATGTCTATGATCAGTCGGTTCTCGATCAACATCTTTTTATGAGCCAAAATAACAGAGACGTTAGTTCTCTTTATATGGATGATGGTTATCTCTTCTTTTCCGTAACTCCTGTAGAAATAAATGTTGAAGGTGATAGTATCGATTTTGAAATGCGTATTTACGAAGGCAAACAAGCACGAATAAATAAAGTTACCGTTGCCGGCAACGTAAAAACAAACGATCGGGTTATTATGCGTGAAATACGAACGAAGCCCGGACAATTATTTAGTCGCGCTGATATTATTCGTACACAAAGAGAACTTGCACAACTTGGATATTTTGATCAGGAAAAATTGGGAGTAAATCCTATTCCGAATCCTGCCGATGGTACTGTTGATATTGAATATACCGTTGAAGAAAAACCGGCGGATCAATTAGAATTATCCGGAGGATATGGTGCCAATCAATTAGTAGGTACACTGGGAATTTCTTTTAATAATTTCTCAGCAAGAAATTTTTTCAAAAAGGGAGCATGGAGACCTCTTCCTTCCGGCGACGGACAAAAGCTCAGTTTACGTGCGCAAACCAACGGTAAATATTATCAGTCCTATAATGCTTCTTTCACAGAGCCATGGCTTGGAGGAAAAAAACCAAACTCATTTAGTGTAACAGTTTTTCATTCTATTCAAACAAGCGGATCTGCTTCTGACAATGTAGGGAAGCAGTCAATAACAATAAGTGGTCTTTCTCTTGGACTCGGAAAAAGATTAAGGAAACCTGATGATTATTTTACAATTTATCATGAAGTAAGTTATCAGTATTATACCCTTCAGAATTACGGCGGTACATTTCTTTTTAGTAACGGAACATCTAACAATCTTAGTTTTCAGGAAACTATTTCCAGAAACTCAATAGATGCTCCCATTTATCCGAGAACCGGTTCTCAATTATCATTAACATTACAACTTACACCGCCATATTCACTCTTTAATTCAGTAGACTATAAAACAGCAAGTGATGCTGTTAAATATAAATTTATCGAATATCATAAATGGAAATTTACATCAAGCTGGTTTACAAAACTTGCAGGTAATCTTATACTTAATACAAAAATCCAATACGGTTTTCTCGGTTTGTATAACCGTAATCTTGGTGCTTCTCCATTCGAGCGATTTTATCTTGGAGGTGATGGCTTAAGTGGATTCTCATTGGATGGAAGAGAAATTATTGCTTTACGTGGATATGAAAATAATTCGGTTACACCACAAAATTCAAATGGTGCTCAAATAGGCGGCACAATCTTTGACAAGTACACATTCGAATTACGATATCCGGTGTCATTGAATCCCAGCGCCACAATTTATTTTCTAAGTTTTGCAGAAGCAGGTAACTCCTGGCTGAATTTTAAGGAATTTAATCCTTTCAGTATGAAGCGGTCATTGGGTTTTGGTATTCGTATTTTCTTACCGGTTTTTGGTTTATTAGGTCTCGATTATGGATATGGTTACGATGCTATACCAAATAATCCAAATGCAAACCATGGCCAATTCCATTTCTCCATTGGTCAACAATTTTAAATTCATACATTTGCAACCCGTAAAAAAAACGAAAATGAAAACAATGATGCTTCCCTGCTTCTTTAAAAAAGGACTTCTTGCTCTGGCAGGAATAATATTTTTCTGCATCACTTCAGTTTCTGCCCAGAAATTTGCTTACGTTAATACACAATACATTCTGGAAAATATTCCGGATTACAAAACTGCTCAACAAAGCCTCGATAATCTTTCGATAACTTGGCAAAAAGAAATTGAAGATAAATATTC
>JANLOW010000342.1:0-6402 GCA_031366785.1 Bacteroidota bacterium
TGAAATTTCAGCAACAGAACTATCGCTCATTTGTACAAAGTAACCATCAACCCGGCTGAATTTTTTTACGTGTTTCAGGTTGATGAGATGTGAATTATGCGATCGGAAAAAATTTTTATCGGCAAGAAGTTGTTCGTACTCCTTTATGTTTTTGGTTCCGGTATATTTTTCATCCTTGGTGAAAATATGTGTGTATGTACCATCAGCCTGAAGTCTGATTATATCTTCAGGGGCTAGAAAAGCAAATCCATCTTTAATCGGAATCGCTAATTTCTGAGTATTTGTATTATTAAGATTATTTAAAAACCCTTTGTATTGCACATGATGATTCGTGTTAGTTTCTTCAGATGCTCTTTTTACAGCATCAATCAAATCATCTGTGTCTACAGGTTTTAATAAATAATCGATGGCAGAAAAACGAATTGCTTTAATAGCATAATGAGAGTGAGCTGTTACAAAAATTATTTTAAAATCAATCTTTTCAATTTGGCGAAGTAAATCAAATCCTGTACCGTTAGGCATTTCCACATCTAAAAATACCAATTGGGGTTTTTGTTTATTTAAAAAAAGCAACGCTTCATTTACAGAATCAGCTTCACCTAAAACGTTTACACCAGGGCAATATTCATTCAATAATTTTTTTAAAGACTCACGGTTCTTTTTTTCATCATCAACAATTAAAGCTGAAAGCATAAAATTAAAAATTGACTATATTCAAATGTAAGAGATTTAATCCATATTTGAAAAGTTATCTGAAATTAAGTTGGCGTGTGTAATACAGAGACAAAAATCAAGCGACTAAAAACTAAAAACTAGAGACTAAAGACTAGATTTCAAAGTTGAAAGCTGGGAATTTGGAGGATATTATTTGATGTTGTTTGTAAATTAAATTTCAACTTCTACCCTAGTTCCAACAGACTTCCCTTCGTTGTCTGATAAATTAATGATTCGTGTTTTAATTTTTTTATTAAATACTTTATTGTAAGCTTCAATCCTTTCCAGGTTGATTGTTGTACCATGAGAAATATGTGTTTCTCTATGCTCTTCATTCCATCGTGATGCTTCACTCATACCTACGCCATTATCTTCTATAGCAATTAAAATTGATTCTCCGGTTTTTCTTATGTCAATTAAGATTTTCCCGCCCGACTTCATCCTGTTTATTCCATGCTTGATTGCATTTTCGACGAATGGCTGCAACAATAATGAAAGCAGATATGTTTCAGAAAGTATTATTCCTTTTTCAATTATAATATTAAATTCAAAGCCATTTTCAAATCTTTGCATTTCAAGTTCGGTATAATTTCGAAGTGCATTCAGCTCCTCTTCCAAAGTGATCTCCTGAACTTCCGAATTATCGAGCACATAACGAACCAATTTAGAAAATGAAGTAAGGTATTTCTCAGCAGATTTTATATCGTGATTCTGCATATAATTTCTGATGGAGTTCATCACATTAAAAATAAAATGCGGATTCATTTGTGCCCGCATAGCAGTCAGCTGAAGGGTTGCCTGACGACGTTCCATTTCAAAATTATACCTCAGCTTTTCTACTTTATTCCTGAAAAACAAATAAACACCCGATGCTGCAAGTAATACAATAATCATTTTAAACCAAAATGTTTGCCACCAGGCAGGATTAATTGTAAATGTAAATACTGCCGGCATAAGACTCCACACCCCTGAATTATTCATTGCCGACACCTGAAACTTATATTCTCCGGGATGAAGAGATAAAAATTCAACTTCACGGTTGGCAGTAAATGAAGAGAGAGTATCTGTTCCGGTTATTAATTGATACCTATATTTAATCCTACCTCTGCTTCGGTAGGAAATACCATTAAAATCAATTTGTAAATTATTATAATTATGTGAAAATTCCATTACATCTTTAAAGGATGTATCTGAATTATTTATCCGGAGTGATGAAATATATACCGGTGGGTTTTTATGATTCACAAAATCTGTCTTCAAATCAAAAAACGAAATACCAAAATTAGTGGCTACATAAATTGTATCATTTAATAATGTTATGTCATTTATCTCATCACTGAATAAGCCGTCGTTACTTTGAATGTTTGTTATTTTATAGTTAAATGTATCCTGATCATTTAAAACTATATGACTGATTCCTTTATTTGTAGTACACCACACTTCATTTCCTGACACCAATAATTTATTTACAAGATTACTGCACAATCCTTTACTTTCATCAATGGTAACAATACTATCCTTGGTAAGAACCAAAAGACCTTTTCCTTTAGTGGCAAATAATAAATTATTTCCCGACCACTTAATGTCATCAACTCGGATATTATTCAACTCACTGCGAAATAAAACTGTTTCTTTTGTAACATCATCAAAAACAAAAGCTCCAATATTACTACCTAAAAGCAATTGATGGTTGGAAGTTTCAGATAAACAACTTATTCGTTGAGATACAATAGCTACAGGTACTATAGAATCCATTTTACTTTTAAAAATAAACCGGGTTCCTGCACAATAAATTTCACCGTCGGACCTTTTCAAAAAATTTGTTTTTATTCCCAAATATCCTTTTGTTTTAAAAGAGAAAAAATCATTTTTATAAAAATATCCCGGCATTGAGCGGCTTAAGTAAATCTTCTCGTCTCTTGGAAAAGCTGATAAATTAGTAACAGGTGTTGCATTTAAATTACCCGGGTCATAAACAACTTTGGTTTCACCGCCATTCATTCTTACTAATGTTCCATTCCAGCAACCGGCGTAAACTGAAGATAAAAAATCATTCGTTAAGCATGTAGGTTTTTGAAATCGCCCCTGATTAAATGGTATCCCTTTTATTCCATAACCCGGCATATAAAAAACACCGCTGTTTAGTGATGTAAACCAATATCCTCCTTCATGATCCTGAAGAATACACGTTATATAATTATTATCCAAATAATGAAATGACTGACTTTTAAACCCAATCTGATCAAAAAGAAATACTCCATCTTCTGTACCTGCCCAGATATTTTCTTTATTGTCTTTTATTAATGACAATATTTTTCCCGGAAGATCAGAAATATGATTCAATGACTTATTCGTTTTTAAATATAAAGATTTCCCATTTGAAAAAACCAGCTTATCCTTCGAGAGACGAATAGCTTCAAATCTATCTTCGGGTTTTGAATTAATAGAAATTGGGAAATAGATGTTATTAATTAAGTGAAGAATTTTTAAATTTTCTTTTTTATCATTTAGTGAAATAACAGATGCGATTAATTTTTCCGGCGAAATTTCTTCTATCACATAATTGACTCCAGGTAATGTTTTTTTTATAAATCGTTCTTGAATCTCCCCCTTTTCGTTAATTTTTATTTCTCCATAATTTATAAAAGAAATTAAAACGTTTTCAAGACTATCAATATAAAATGCATTGGGCATCATACTTTGTGCGGTATTGAAAAGCTTTTCATTGAATTTGTAAGGTTGAATTTTATCATTTTCAAAATAAAAAATTCTCCCGGAAAACGTCAACATCCAAACACGTCCTTTTTTATCTTCCATCAATTTAAAAACAGTATTGTCTGTTAAACCATCTTTATAAGAAAACGTGCGAAACTCATACCCATCGAATCTTGTAACTCCCCGATCGGTTCCAAGCCAAATATTCCCTTTTCTATCCTGTAATATATTATAGACTTCACTGCTTGGCAAACCGTCTTCTGTTGTAAAGTGCCTGAACGAAGGGGAAGCAATCTGTGCGTTTATCGATAAAATAAAAATGCCGTTAATAAATAAGTTTAAAAAAATTAATCTAATCCCTGTTTGTAAGCTCATATTTTGAAAATATTTTTTTATACTAATCAATTGGACCAAATAAATTTAATTGCTTGTTTTTTTATGAGAATTTTTAAATTCATTAATCCTTCTATTTACAATACGAAACCAAAGCGGAGGTAATAATGCCAAATATATTCCGGATATATAACCGGTTGGCAACACCGGACTGTTTGGATAAGAATTTAAAGTATGGAAATATTTTGAGGCATAGTAATGATGATCGCTGTGCCTGCTTAGATCAATTAGAAAAAATCGAGAAATTACTTTATCGCTTTGCCATGAATGAGTGGCATTTACCCGTTCATTTTCATTTCTCCTTAATCCATAGTGCTCGATATAGTTTGTATATTCTAAAAGAAAATTTGCTACTATCACTTGTAAAAGATAGGCTATTAAAACAACCATCCCGATTAAATAAAAAATTAAAATACAAAATAGTATTTGCAAAAAGATATTTTGTACCACGTAATTTTTCCAAAAAAACATAACTTGTTTTTGACTTTTTAATCTTTCGACTTCCGTTTTATAAGCATGTGTAATTTGTCCGATTGTCGTTCGTAAATAAAAACGATACAAGGATTCATTATAACGTGCACTAGCCGGATCCTTATCGGTACCAACCCATTTATGATGTACACGAAGATGTTCGATAAAAAAATAAACATTCCCTGCCGTGAAAAGCAAAAACTTCCCCATCCATTGCCATGTCCTGTTTTTTCTATGTATCATTTCATGTGCAACTACTATCGAAGAAGATCCACTATGAATACCTGTACTTAAAGCGGTCCAAAACAATTGCCAAAAAGAAAATTTATTTTGATAAATGGAAATAAAAAGTGTAGTCAAAGCCAAAACCTGTGTCAATACATGAAGTATTAAAACGGTATTAGGCAAAAAATCATTGGATAACTCTTCATTGCTTTTATCTTCCGGTGTAAAACACTCAACCAATGCAAGAACTCCCAGCGAAAAAATAAAATTCGAAATTCCCCACCAGCCACCCATTACATTGCCAAATATAACCGCTATTCCAGGAAGTAAACTTAGAAAGTATTTGTAATTTCTGTACACAGCCATAAATAAATTTTAAAATAATTGTAAGACTACGGTAGAATTTTTTAAATTATTAAGATAAATGGAGACTATTTTAAAAAGGTGATTCAAATCATTAAATACCTTTTTAAAATCTTTACTTTATATCTTAACAAAACAATTTAATTCATAAAAAATACAACTTTTAAATGAATTATTCAATTAATAAAAATTATCCCTTTTATTTAATTAATATTCCTGTTTTTCTTTTATTACATGGCTCCTAAAAGTTTAATATGGTTTTTAAGTTATATTTACAATTCAAAATAATTCCCGGATAACAACTTATTTTATATATGTTCAAATGAAAAAAAAATACTTATTAATTAATTTAATTTTTACTTTGATCTTTCAACCTATACAAGCACAATTTACCAATGTACTTATCGATAACAGTTTTAACCCTGAAGAACCTTCTATTGTTATAAATCCTCTCAACCCTTTACAAATGGCTGCAGGATCAAATATTGACAACTCTTATTATTCTGTAGATGGTGGTGCTACCTGGATAACAGGTGTTATCAATTCATCACTTACAGTTTACGGAGATCCATGTCTTGTAGCAGACTCATTAGGAAATTTTTTATATTTTCATTTAGTACAAGGAATCGATAAAATCGTTTGTCAGAAATCATCCGATGGCGGAGCCAACTACAATGATGGCTCATTTACATCAAACAATAATTTTCTACTTGAAGATAAAGAATGGGCTGCTGTTGACCCCAATACTAATAATATTTATGTTACTTGGACTGAATATGACAACGGATTCAATCCGGGTCCTGTTGATAGCACGCGAATTTATTTTGCAAAATCAACAGATAATGGTTTATCATTTACCAACGGACTTAGAATAAATCAATATTCCGGGGACTGTTTGTATCTTGATGTAACCGATCCACATCCTTTTGTAGGGTTAAATAGTGAAGTGTATGTAACATTTATGGATTCGAATGGAATTCGTTTTAATAGATCGCTTGATACCGGAAACACTTGGTTAAGCGAACAGCTTTTAATTGATTCGGGGGGAGCATACCGCTACAACCCATTATCGGGTGTAACAAGAATTAGAACAATGCCATATTCAAGCTGCGACAGAAGTAATAGCCCTTTTCGCGGAAACCTTTACGTAAGTTGGGCCGATCAACGCAATGGTGTAAATAATTCGGATATTTTTTTTATTAAATCTTCAGATGGAGGTAACAACTGGACGAGTGCTCTAAAAGTTAATTCGGATAGTTCCAATCTTCACCAATACCGCAATGCAATGACAGTGGATCAGACAAACGGATATATTTATATTGTTTATTACGATCGAAGAAACTATCCAACAAATGATACCAGCGATGTGTATATTTCTAAATCAATTGATGGTGGTGATCATTGGATAGATTATAAAATAAGTAATGACGGATTTTATAGTGATGGCAGCATGTTTGATGGCGACTATATTGATATTGCTGCCCATGCCGGAATTGTTCGTCCTATTTGGACTACAATTAA